>JBFISM010000003.1:0-67649 GCA_041608535.1 Acidimicrobiia bacterium | reverse complement strand
GCCGCGCCCTCGTCTCCACCGGATTGGCAGAGCTGCTTGCGCTGAGCCTGTGGTTCTCGGCAACCGCCGTCGCACCGCAGCTCGAAGTGGCTTGGTCGCTCACCGAGTCGACTTCGTCGTGGTTGACGCTTGCGGTCCAGTTGGGGTTTGTCGTCGGCGCTCTCGCCGGGGCCGTTACGGGACTCGCGGACGCCGTACCCGCCCGCTATCTCTTCGCCGGCACAGCCCTCGCCGGTGCCGGGCTGAACGCTGGTCTTGTCGGCCTCGATGGAAGCGACACGACCGTTGCGATCGCCCTCCGCTTCCTCACCGGTGTGGCGCTGGCGGGTGTGTACCCCAGCGGTCTCAAGATCATCAGCGGCTGGTTTTCCGTTGCCAGGGGGATGGCCCTCGGTGTGCTGGTCGGCGCGCTTGTCATTGGTAGCGCGCTGCCGCATCTCGTTCGAGCTGCCGGGTTGCCCTGGCAGGGTGTGATCCTGGCAGCTTCTCTGCTGGCGACGGTGGCCGCCGTGATGGTGGTTGCACTCGTCGCCGATGGCCCGCACGAGGCGCCGCCGTCTCCGTTCTCCTGGCGACACATCGGAAGCGTGGTACGCAATCGCGGGTTCCGCCTCAGCACGATCGGCTATCTGGGTCACATGTGGGAGCTGTATGCCATGTGGACCTGGACCGCATCGTTTCTCGCAGCCTCTGCGATCGCCGGCGGTCGCGGCGCAGGCTGGGTTCCCCTGGCCACCTTCGCCACGATCGCCGTTGGCGGGGTGGGGGCATGGCGTGCCGGGGTGGCCGCCGACCGGATCGGCCGGGAACGAGTCGCGGCGCTATCGCTCGCCGTTTCCGGTTCGGTATCGCTCGTGTCGCCGCTGGTGTTCGGGTGGCATCCGCTGCCACTGATCGCGATCTTTCTGGTGTGGGGATACGCGGTCGTCGCGGACAGCGCCCAGTTCTCGACGCTCGTCACCGAGACGACCACTCCGACCCAGCGGGGGACTGCACTCACCTTGCAGACGGCACTCGGCTTCCTGCTCACACTCGTCACGATTCGAGGGGTACCGCTCATTGCCGATGCCGTCGGCTGGCGCTGGAGCTTCGTGTGGCTGGCGGCCGGACCGGCAGTAGGGATCGTGGCGATGCGTCGCCTCATCCTTGCTCGGCGCCCCGCGGCAACCGGCTAGCAGCGCAGTTGCAGAGAGGTGTGGGACGCCGAGGCGTCCCGGGCCGAAACTCGCCCAGTAATAGACGCCGTAACCGCACCCGGATGTGCCGATCCAGCGCACTTGCCAGATTGCGTCTTATCGTCCTGGATTGCGCGATCGGCGCTGGCGTAGGGCAGTAAGTCGGCAGCAGGGCCTCGACTGCCCTTTCGTCAACGACGTGGACCTGGGATTACCCAAAAGAAGGGCCGACCCAACCTCCGGAAGAGGAAGCTCACTCCTCCGCCAGGCCGAGCCTTGCGGCACGCCGGGGCTCCAGTGACAACCTGCTGACGGCCTGGGATGTCAAGCGTGGTGAGTGCGGGCCTGCGCTTCTGATCGCGCCAGTTGCTCACGGGCTTCGATCACTCGGGAGTAGGACGCGGCCACCTCCGCGGTGTCGCTGGCGACGAGCGCCTTGAACATGTCGCCCTCAAGCTCTGCGACCCGCAACCGGAGGTAGTAGTCGAGCATCTCTTTGAGGTGGGCAAGGACGATCTTGCCGGTCAATAGCGGGGGGTTGTTGGTGACGTTGGCGTCGGCGAATCGCAGTCCGTGTTCGAGTTCGACCTCCAAGCCACGCCGAAACTCCTCGATGCGGATCTCGAGCGTCTCGCCGCCGAGCTCGACCCGGATGGCTTCCGCCTCCTCGATCAAGACCGCCGCCTCATCGAGGCGGGTCCAGTCGCGAATCCCGAGTTCAGAGCAAACCCGCCGGACCTCGGCCGCAGACACATACTCGGGGAGATCGACCACCGTTGTTCCTCTCGCTCGGTCAGCGCTGCCAAGCGCCAGGTGCGCCGGAAACGCTATCACCTAGCCCATGCGACCTTGGCGAAGAGCCTAGGGTGCGTCGCTTCTTACGATGCTCCGACGTATCTCGTCCACGCCACGGCAGAGCGGCTCTCGCGTACTCGGTTTCGGCAAATCAGGCACTCAGCGGACCTATCCCATTATCTGGAAGGAGATCCGCCAAGGCGCCCACAAGTAGCGCATAGCGACGACCGGGCAGGCCCTGCTCAACCACGCACGGCGCTCAGCAACCGGCATTTCCGGGCGGCAGGTAGCCGGCGGGCGGATGCCACCGTATGCGGTCCAGGACCTTCAGAATCGTGTCTCCGACGGAATATGCGAATCAAGCGTCACACGGTCCGTGCAGGTATGTGGTGCATTCGCCCGGTGTCAGATCTCGCGTGAGCCGTCGTTGGGCGATGCCTATCAGTTCGTCGACGTCCAGTGTGTGGACCCACACCTGGCCGAACTCGGACAGGTAGACCCAGGGCCGCACCGGATCGAAGGTCATTGCGGTGAAGCCGGTCGAGCCGAACTCCGCAACTGCTTCGCCCGTGTGCAGATCCCAGAGCTTCACCGGCTCGCCCGATGCGGTCGTCGCAAGGACGCCATCCAATGGCGAGATGTCAACGCTGAGGATCGGGCTGTCGTGCGCCGGGATCCGCATCATGACGGCCTCCTCCGCTCGCACTCCTTCCCGAAGCGCACTGGTTTCGAACACGGTTACCGCCCCGTCCTCTCCTCCGAGTATCAACCGGTCGCCGTCAGCCGTGAACCCGACCTTCACGCCATCAAACTCGCCCAGGTCGTTGAGACGTGTCCCAGATTCGGTACTCCACAAGCGAACGTCGCGCTCACTCTTGGTGACGACGTAGGCGTCGTCCGGCGAGAAGAACGCCTCCACCAGATTGCCTCCAACGTCGAGAACGCCCACATCGGAGTCGTCCGCAGTCAGGAACAACCGGGTGCCTGCGGAGTCGTTGGTGATGACCACCAGTGAGCCATCGCTGCTGATCCCCCGAATCGTCCAACCCGGGGGAGCGGCATAGAGGCCCTCCCAGTAGCTATCGATGGCCAGCACTCGGTGATACTCCGCCGCTCTGCCTTGTTGCACCCCCGCCACGAACGCACCGTCTCGGCTTGCGACTGCAAACTCGAACTCGGTGATCGCATGCCCGAAGGTGGTTCTCGTGACGAAGAAGAGCTCGTCACCGGTAGCAGTGTCAACGAGCCCATATTCGTTCTCATCCTGTACAAAGATCGTCCCGCCTGATGGGCTGGCCCGCATCGACGACGGAGACACGATGGGAGATCCGAAACGCGCCACCTCGCCTCGTGGCTGCTGGGTGACGTCAATGAGCCGGATCGCGTTATCTACCACGCCGACGGTCGCGACGAGCGATCGTTTTGGGATGAGCTCGTAATCCCAAGCCGGACCCCGGTGGCTGGCTACGGTCCCGATGACGGCGCCGGTCGCAGCGTCGATCACGTCCAGACCAGCGTCGCCCCCGATCAGGAGTCTTCCCTGCGGGAATACATATATCGACCCGCAATCTCCCGTCAACGGATCGTAGGAGTCGTAGCAATAGGAGCTTGGGGGGTCTAGGACCCACGCCGGCTTCCCCCTTGGTCGTTGGACTCGAGTGGTCCAGTTCTCTGTCTCCGTGCGCAGATCCATGACAGCCGCTCCCGTGGCGCTCGTGTAGGCGAGGAGTACGCCGTCAGGGGAGAACGCAGCCTCAACAGGGACGAATGAAAGGCATCCCCCAAATTCGCGGAGGAGTCCCTCCTGCTCACACCTCGGAATCGCCTGCAGCTCGTCCCCCGTCTGCGCATCCGCGATCACGACACCGATGGGATCGGCAGCGTCGAACGGCATGTAGACAAGCCTCGAGTCCTCCGAAAACGCGGGATTGAAGAAGCGCCACTGCTCCTGCTCATACAGCTCCGCCCCGGTGTCTCCATCGAACACTTGCAGGTGGTCACCGACCGAAAGAAGGTAAAGACCACCGTCAGGAGTGACATCGAAGGACCATGGGCTCTCCGGAACGGCTGGGATCTCGTGCGTATGTCGCTCATCCCATGACATGGTTTCCAGGTCGAGGAGTCCCATCTGACTGATGTTCTCGGAATCGGCAGCAAGGAACACGAAAACCTCGTTCGTCGAGAGGAAAGCGCCATCGACGGCTGCCATCCCTTCGATCCCGGTGATCGTCTCGACGTACCGGGGAGCCTCGGCGTCGGCGATGTCCCACACCGCCATGCCACCTCCCTCGGCCTGGGTCACCAGCCTCGACCCATCGCCGTTCACGGCCACGAATCCCCCTCCGGGAAGTGCGGCGACGGTCTTCAGGCCGGCAATCCCATTGCGAAGTGCAACCAGCGCCGCCTGAGATTGTTCGCCTACGGCTCTGAACCTCTCAATCGCCTCGAGCGCCAGCAGCACACTGAGTTCCGGATCGACCTCCAAGTTCTGCACCGCCGAAGACACGAGCTCACGAGCCTCTGCAACCTGCGCTTCTCGCTGTGCGTTTCCCCGCTGCACCCACGCAACCGTCGCAAGGACCAGCGACACGACGGCTGCCACTGCGAAGCCGCGAAGGACGGCTCGCCGCCGCGACTGACGATCCTCGAGCTCTCGTGCGTCGTGTTCAATGGAGGCATCGATGTATTCGCCCACGGCTGCCGAGGGCTCGAGCACAGTCCCGGTTCGCCACGACGCGGCTTGTTCGAGGCGGGGTCCTTTGAGGAGGTAACCGGGATCGCGGCCCGAACGGTCCCACTCTGCGGTTGCCGTCTCGAGACGACGAGAAGTCAGCAGGTCTTCTCTGGCACCATCGATCCAAGCGGCCAATCGGTCCCACTGCCTCAGGAGGGCTTCATGCGCAACCTCCACGGTCGGTGCGCGAGTCGTCGGGTCGCGATCGAACACCAGGAGACGGTGACGACCGAACGCCTCGATTACTCGGCCGATGGATTCCGAAGGAGCCGGGATGCGGTCGAGCTCGGTGCGCCTCACACGGCGCCTGGTGTCCTCGCTGTCCGGGTTGACAACGACAAGTCGGAGGAAGACCTCCCGTGCAGTCGCCTGGTCGGTCGGGTCGATGTCGTCGTAGATCGACTCAGCGCGCCGGCCGATGGCTCCGGCCAATCCGCCTGCAGCTCGGTAGTCGCCTATCGAGAGCTCGTCCGTTGGTCGGTCTTCAAAGAGTTCGGTCAATGTGTGCTGTAGCAACGGAAGTCCCCCGGGTTCGTCGTCAGCGTCGGCACTGAGCGCCTCCACGAGGGCGTCGTCCATCGCAACGCCGACGTTTTCGGCGGGGAGGCGCACAACTTCGGCCAGATCACCTTTGCCGAGAGCCGGCACCATCAGTGTCGAAGACGCCAGGAGGCGCCCAAAGTCGGCGTACCCGAGTGGTTTGTCGAGAAAGTCGGCGCGCATCGTGGCGACAACGTGCACCGGTGCGGCCTGATCGTTGGCAACCGACATGAGGCTCTCCAGAAACCGCCGCCGGGTGGATTCGTCGCAGTTGTGGGTGAACAGCTCCTCGAACTGATCGATCACGAGAAGCAGCCGCGTCGCGTCTGGGAGAAGTTGTGCGACGATGTCGGCAAGGGTGCGCGTGCCCGACCGAACGGCCTCGATGGAGTGTCCCGTTGCTCGGATCGCAACTCGAGCAATCGCAGCCTCGAGTTCGTCGAAGGGGCGAGCACCGGGGAACATATCTGTGACAAGCCAGTCGCTCGACCCCGCAGTGTCGCCAGTGCGCATACGTGGGATGAGTCCTGCACGGACCACCGACGACTTCCCGACACCCAATGGACCCGCAACGAGCGTGAACGACTGGGTCTCCGCGGCGGCGACGAGCTCGTCAACCAGATCGCTTCGTCCATGGAAGTCAGCGGCGTCGGCCTCCTGGAAGGCCTCCAGACCCTTGTACGGATTGCGAACATCGGTCCGATGATCCGACCCACGCAACGGTTCTGTAGACCCGAGCGCAGCTGCGAGGTCGTCGAGCAATCGGCGTACCGATGATGGCCGCTGAACCTGCTGTGCGTGGGTGGCACGGCTGATCACGCCGTCGGCAGGGGAACCCAATGTCGGGAGACCCCGCTCAATCGGCAGCTCCTCGCCGGCGAGCAGCTCGACGGCGATGACCGCCAGGCTGTAGATGTCGCCACTTACCGATGGTGCGCCGCCGATCGCCTCGGGTGAGGTGTAGGCATCCACCGGTGCACTCACCATCGCTTCGAACATCGCGGCAAGACCAAGGTCGGCCACGTAGGCATATCCGTTTTCATCAAAGAACACGTTCTCGGGTCGGATGCGACCATGAGCGACGCCTCGTGCATGCCCTGCCGCCACTGCGGCCCCGATCTGGTCGAGCAACGGAAGGACCTCGGAAGGTGTCAGGGACCGCCGAGACATCTCGGTCCGCAGCGTGGGGCCCCGCATGAGCCTGTGCACCAGAAACGCGCCGTCTGGCTCTCGCCAGTAGTCGATCAGCGGCACGAGGTGCGGATGGTCAACGGCGGCGATCCGCTGCGCCTCAGCCTCGAAACGACGAACGAACCGCGGATCGTCCACAAGCTCGGGGCGGATGACTCGGACAGCCACCTCGCGACCGACCGACGGCTGGTATGCACGATGCACAACACCGGTCACCCCGCCGCCAAGCTGTTCTCTCAGCTCGTAGCCGGCGACTGATCCCGGCGAACCGCCGGGCAATGGTGGCGGCAACCGATCGAGACGAAGGGCAGGGAAGTCGTTCGTCAGACCGTCCCCGACGAGCTGGAAGACCTGGATCGGCCGATCCAGACCCCGAATCGTCTGTAAACCAAGCGCCGAAACGCTCCAGCCACCGGTTCCCTCGGTGGCCAGCTTGGCATGAGCTTCTTCAGCAACGAGAACCTGAGCTGGGTGAGCGACGGCAGCCAATCGCAGTGCTCGCGTGACCGGCGGTCCTGAGGCGCTGTCATCACCCAACTCGATATCGCCGAAGTCAACCGCTGATTGGATAGTCGAATCGACGAGAGCCCGGGCCGCCTCGATTGCGTCGCCGACGGACGGGAACTGCGCATACACGGCGGTACCACGCACATCGAGCACGGAACCACCCGACGCAGCTGCCATCGCCTCGAGTGTGTCATTGCGACGCACCAGCGCCGCGTCCAATTCATGAACCGGGACGAATCGCGATCGCTCGTCCAGCTCAGCGGCCAGGATCGCCCGACGATGGATCACAGCCCTCGGTCTCAGATCGAGAGAGGGGTCCTGCATCAGGATCTTCTGCTCCAACTCCTGCAGTTCGCGGGATGGATCGATCCCAAGCTCATCAGCAAGGAACTGCCGGGCCCGTGTGAAGACCCGCAAGGCCTCGCTCTGGCGGCCCGCCCTGTACAGCGCCAGCATCTGGTGCTCGCGGAGTCGCTCCCTGAGCGGGTATTCGGAGGTCACAGCTTCCAACTCGCCGACGAGATCGCGATGGAAACCAAGCGCAAGGTCGGCACCGAGACGCGCCTCGAGAGCAGACAGGCGCAGCTCATCGAGGCGCGCCATCTCAGCCTCCAGCACCGTGTGCGCCTCCACGTCCGCATACGCATGACCCCGCCACAGCCCAAGTGCGTCCTTGAGCAGCGTCGCCGCTTGTTCGGGAGCATCCTCGACGAGCTCGCTGCCGTCTCGATACAGTTTCTCGAATCGCACTGCGTCGATCGACGCTGGGTCACCACGCAGCTCGTAGCCGCCACCAGACGGCGCAATCACGTCACCCAGTTCTCTTCGCAGATTGGAGACGTAGGTGTGGATCGTGCGCTTTGCGCCGTCCGATGCGTCGTCGCCGTAGACGCCTGCGATCAGCGCATCGGCCGATACCGAGCGCCCAGCGCCGGCAATGACGAGGGCCAGAACCGTCCGCTGCTTCTGCCCACCCAGCGCCAGCGGCCGTCCGTCGACAACCACCGACACGGGGCCGAGTACGCGGATATCCACATCTGAACCATACGTCCGTGCGTGTGCGCCGGTCATTCGCTCCATGCCCAACACCTTCGGCTGAACCTGTCAAGAACCTGCAAAGTCGCCGCCGACCCCTCGAAAACGATGGTACGAGTGGGTTTCTCGACGACCGGAGGATCCCCACCATCCGCGCCACTCTCGATATCAGGATCCCGATCCGCCCGCTTGGCAGGTACTGAACCGCCACAACGGACCTTGCGCCCATCTGGCAACCGCACAGAAGGAGCGCCGAGGTCATGGAAAACCACCCCCCACAACCACGTGGCACGCAGGCATTGCGAGGCCGCCTCGTGGCACTAGCCGTTGTGCCGGCCCTGCTCATCGTCCCCTCAGTGGCGCAAAGCGACACAGCAGCGCATGCTCACATCGATCAATCAACCAAGGCAAAGCCATCGAGCGCCGCCGACCCGGAGGTAGCGGCCGAAGAGACCGCCGCCGTCGATGCGGCCCGAGAGTCCTATGCCGACGCCGGACTCGAATTCCCGGATGTCGCCATCCGCTTCCACGAGGACAGCGCCAACTGCCTTGGCCACGACGGCTACTACCTGCTGTACGTCGACGGTACCGCCACCATCGACGTCTGCTACCCGCGGCAAGATCCGGATGTGCGCCACATTCCCCGAGCCCGCACCCTTTGGCACGAGCTGGCCCACGCCTATATCGAACCGAGGATCGATCATGACACCGAGACTGCACTTCTCCACCTGCTGGGCCTCGCCGACTGGGACGAAGGCAATTGGGGAGAGCTCGGCAAGGAGAACGCCGCAGAGATCCTCGTTTGGGGAATCGGCGACGGCCGTTACCGGCCCCGGGAAGTGGTCGAGTTCGACTGCCCAACCAAAGCTGCCGCCTACAAGCTGCTCACCGGCCTGGTGGGCCCCACATGCTGACACGCCCCCGACTCGGAACCCGATCCCCGATCCTTCACGAAGCGCATCGGGGTCCATGATTACCAAGCCCGGTCGAGCCTCCGGAGCTTCGCTCGTGTTGACGGTGGCCATACATAGACGCCCCCCGCTCACTCAGGCCGACGCGCGATCTGGGCAACCTTGACCGCGCGCTATCCGGCACTACCGAGCGCGCAGGTTCCCTTAAACAGCGACCTCGAGGCCAAACCCAACCGCGGCGAACTTCGATAGGGACGCTGAGGCGCTGCTGACTGAACCGCACCTGGATGTTCCGATCCAGCGCACTCAGCAGATGGGCGTTCGAGTATCCGATCTGGTGATCGGAGCTCGGAGGAACGGACAAGGCAACTCAGCTACCTTACTGAACGGGAGTCTCCTGGACGAATGGTCCTTGTTGTAGATCTCGAACGGCTACACGATTGGCATTGATCGTCCGGTCGGCTTACGGTTCGGAAGGAATCGTCGCGAGTCCGAGACCACCCTGAGCTGCGGCTACATCGACCGGTGGGAGGTGCTCAGATTGCGCCTCGACGTCTTCGTTCGTCTGCGTTCTCGTCGGCGACGCTCGACGGTCGAACGGGAGCATGACTCGACGGATTCTCGAAGTCGGGGGGGACGATGGAGACATCGATAGCGTGCGGCGCGTGCGCTCTTGTCGATGGCTCTCGCTCATGGTCTTTCGACCCTACCGCGGGCCGTATCCGGCGGCTAACCAAGGCGGTAGGGCCTGTGCCTGCATGCCCCGGGGAGGGGGTGAGCTCACAAGGGTGGCGGAGGCCCGATCAGCGATGGAGGGCAGTGGATATGAGGTACGCAGCCACGTGCTGAAGCCTCACGTCCCAGAGGGAGGAATTCATGAGAAGGCTTTCGCTCGTCTTTGCCTTGGTGGCCGTGTTGGTGGTGGCGGCAGCGCTGCCTGCTGGGGCGGACCCGAAGGCGGAGACGTTTGAGCTGGTGTGTGAAGGCGTTCCGAGCGGAACCATCACGGCCAACAGCGGCAACGGGATTTGGACACCGGGATTCGCGACCGCAAGCACGGGCGTGTACATCCCGTACAGCTTTGTCTTCAACGCCACGTTCACACCGGAAGGGGGAGAACCGGTGGTGTTGCCACCTGACGAGTTCACAAAGAAGGCACCCAAGAACACCGACTCCCACGACCACGGTGTGTGCACGTTCGAGGGCGAGGTGCAATTCGTGGATGACCCCGATTTCGGTACCGGACTCCTCGAGTTCTCGGCCACTGCTGAAGTGTTCTGGACTGGCAAGTAACTTCACGCCACCGGCGGTGACGGAAGAGGCTCAATCAGGCGCATCAGTATGGGAACCCCCTGCTCCGGCGGAGGGTTCCCTTCAGCTAGCTGGGTTGACGACGCAGCGCAACTCGGTGCTGTGTCCTGGGCTTCAATAGGGGGATCGGGCAGCGGTCTTGCAACGGCTGCCTGGTCGATGTTGGGCGGCGACGGGCAGAGATGCGTGACAGTCGTCAGCCTCGTGAACGAGTCGAATCTGCTGGACCTGGACAAGGTCATGAAAGCGATGGCGAAGCTGCGCGACGAGACGGCGCTGAGTGACCGCTCGAAGCGTCGCAGACCGTCGGTTCGGGGCGCTCCACAACGCCGGCGCGCCGACGGGCCGTCGCTCGTCCGGGTGCCCGGCATTTCAGAGCGGCGCCGACAACCCTAGACAGCCGCCTCGAGGTCAAAACCAACCGCGGTGAACCTCGATAAGGAAGGCCGAGGCGTTGCTGACGGAACTTCTGCCAGGTTCGGTGCGTCGGCTCGCATCGGACGGCACGTTGTCCCGTCGGAGCCACGCGAGCGGAAGAGCGATCTTCGCCTTGGTTTGCGGTGAGTATGTTTGGGTTAGATGGTGTCGGCCTGCGGAGGGGATCAGTATGGAGGGGCGAAGCTTGATGTCGCGTCGGGTGGCAGTGGCTGCGGTGTTGGCGACCGCGATGGTTGCGACGGCAACGTCTGTTCCGGCGCTCGGTTTGGATGGGGATCGCTGGTTCGAGGTGAAGCTCACTGCCTCCGACGCTGCATCGGGGGACTACTTTGGTGAGGCGGCTGCGATTGATGGTGACACATTGGTTGCGTCGAAGACGGGCTTCGATCTCTATACGATGTTCTCGGGTTCGGTAATTGTCTTCGAGCGGGAGCGGTCGGGGTGGACCGAGGTCGCTGAGTTGATTGCCTCGGACGCCCAGGATTCCGATCATTTCGGCGACTCGGTTGACATCGAGGGTGACACGATCGTGGTTGGTGCTTCGGATCAAGACAATGGCGGGGTGTTCAGTGCTCGTCAGGGCGCGGTGTACGTCTTCACGCGAACCGTGTCGGGCTGGGTCGAGTCCGCCAAGCTGGTGCCAGCTGGGATTCAGGATGACGAGTTCCTTGGTACGTCAGTGAGGATTGCTGGGGACACCATCGTGGCTGGTGCACCGAACCCAGACGTCCTCGGCGGCGGTTCTGTATATATCTGGACCAGGGTGCGCGCCGGGTGGGTCGAGTCCGGGAAGCTCACCGCTCCTGATGATGGGATCCAGAATTTCGCCTGGGAGCTGGACTTCGACGGTGAGACGATCGTTGTGGGCGACGCCCGCGACGACGAGATCGGTACCAATGCAGGCGCCGGCTACATCTACACCCGGTCCCGCTTTGGTTGGAACGATCCGGTCAAGATCGCGGCGCCAGACGGCACCGACGGTGACGGTTTTGGTGGATCCATGGCAGTGTCAGGGAACGTGGTCGCGGTGGGGGCAGCAGGTGACGATGATCTTGGCGACGCATCCGGATCGGTCTATATCTTCAAGCGTTCCCGCCGCGGCTGGCATCCAACGGCGAAGCTGAACGCCTCGGACGGCGCAGCCGGTGACTTCTTCGGCAGGGTGACGCTCGACGGCGAAACATTGGGAGTTATCGCAGGCGGCGGGTTCACTGCGCACGAAGGCGCACTCTACGTGTACAAGAACGAGCGAGGCGCATGGGTCGAGGCCGCCAGACTCTCACCAACTGACGTTTCGGATTACGTGGCATTCGGGCGGAGTGCACTAGCGATCGACAATGGCACAATCGCAGTCGGCGCCTGGTACGACGACGAGGGCGCCCTAGACGCTGGAGCCGTCTACGTGTACTCGGCCCTTCCGAATCGCTAGGGCACAGAAGGAACAAGCCATGTCGCGGGTAGTGGGCGCGTAGCATCCGTGGGAGCCGGTTGCCGCACTCCGCCCACTGTGACCAGGGCTGGCGATGGGCGGCCGGTCACCTAGAGCACGACCGCAAGCCTGAGCTGAATCGCGGTGAACTTCGTATAGGGACGCTGAAGCCCTCCATACCGCGATGTCCAACCTGACCCGGCTCGGGTATGAGCAACCTCGGGGCCTTGCCACAGATCTTCAGCGGCGAGGGCGAACCGCGCCTCAGGAGCCGGTGCCGTGTTCTGCAACTGAGGGCACGGACGCGCATGTCCAGCCGTTCGACCCTTCACACGGCGACGGCTATCCGGACAATCGGAGTAGACCTCCAGAAGGAGGCACACGATGCGGCCCATCGCCGTTGGATTGGTCGTTCCCACCAATCAGGGACACCGCTCGCTCATACAAGTGACGCGTCTAGCCCGGATGGCCGGAGTGAGCTCTCTCCAGGTGTGGGACCACTGGCAGGACTTCGTTCCCCGCCATCTCTGGAACCGGGAGTACACGTGGGCCGCCAAGGACATCCCGAGCCCTCATCAGTTCCTCGATCCGTTCACGGTCCTGGGCCACCTGGCGAGCCGAGCCGGCTCCATGCAGCTCGGAACTGGCGTCACCGACATCCTGCGGCGCCATCCGATTGCACTTGCACAATGGGCGGTGACGCTGGCTCACCTGGCGAAGCGGCCTCCGATCCTCGGCCTCGGCGCCGGCGAAAAGGAGAACACCGAGCCCTATGGCCTGGCCCTCGACCAGCCGGTTGGCCGCCTGCAGGAGGGCCTGCAGATCATCCGCGCCGGCTTCGACTCATCGAAACCGATCACCTTTGCGGGCCGCTTCTTTCAGCTCGACCATGCCATTCTGGATCTGCCCGTTCCGGCCGATCGAAAGCCGCGCATCTGGCTCGGCGCTCACGGGCCGCGCATGCTTCGACTGGCCGGAACCTATGCCGACGGATGGTTCCCGACGTTCGCACCCGATCCGGCCACATACGAAAAGGGACGGCAGACGATCGAGCGTGCCGCAGCCGCAATCGGCCGAGAGCTCGACGACTTCACCTGGTCACTGCTCGGCATCGTGGTGCTGGCCCGCTCAGACGCCGAGGCACGCAGCGTTCTCCACAAATCACTCGCCACCCGCTGCATCGCGGTGATGGTCGGCTCGGCCGACACGTGGGCCGAGGTCGGCGCCCAACATCCCTTCGGTCCGGAGTGGCGCGGATTCATCGACGCCCTTCCCGAGTCGATCCCCGAGGGCGACTTAGCTGCCGCGCTGAAGGCAGTGCCGGCGGAGGTGGTCGAGCACATGATGCTGTGGGGCTCCCCTCCGACACTGGTCAACAAGATCCGAGCGCTGGCGGACGCGGGTCTCGACCACGTCGGCCTGCTCCCACTGTCGGTGCTGGTGAGCAAGCGCTTGTATCGGACGTTCGGGCTCAGCCTGCGAGGCATCGTGCGGGCGCTGCGCTGATCACCCATCCGCCCACTTTCGGCCGGGCATGACCAGACAAGGAGAGAGTCGCATCGTTCGAGACCGGGCGAACCCGGTCCGCTCCGCAAGTAGGGCCAGCACCACATCGAGCCCACCGTGGCTCTGTCGGATCGACCTTCTGGTCAAGAGTGGACCGTCCATGGTCGGAACACGACAGCGGTGTCGAGTTGTCGCTTGTCAACCAGCCCGTGTCCAGTTGGCACCTTGCCGCAACGAGCGCTCTGGCCAACGATGCCGGGCAAGTTCACGGACCCGACCGAGAGGATCTCCCCGTGCCCCGCTTTCGTCGAGTGACGTTGTTGTCACAGCGGTCCTGATCGCAGCCCTGGCCCCAGCGCCGCTGGTACCACCGAAGTCGGTAGCCACAAGGCGTCTTCGACCTCTGAGGTCGACATCGGGGACTGCACCGGGCTCGCTACCGGCTCCGTGGTCGCCCTGTCCGAGCTTCAAGATCGGGTACCTGACGGAGTGCCCGTCCTGCGCCTGACCGACCAAGGCATCGTGTTCCCCGGCGATCACGGTCCCGATGAATTCGCCGAGATCGGCGATCCGATCCTGGCGGTAGTCCTCGACGTTCATCGGGGTAGGTCAGATCGGTGCCGAATGCTCTGTTGAGGCACTCCGCGAGCTCGTATTGAGTGATGGCCTCTCCGTGCAGGTTGTAGGTGCGGCCGTTGTGCTGGTCTTGGGTGAGGAGCCGCGTATAGGCGTAGGCCAGCTCGGGGCGGGTGGTGTAGCCACATCGGCCGGCCCCGGCGCAGTTGGTGATGCCACCGGCCGCCTCGGTACGAACCCCCAGGCCACGATCTCCACCTCTGTCGTCCAGCGGCGCATCGTCGGGGCGCTCAGTACAAAGCGCTGTGATTTGGGTCACTACCGGTTGGTTGCCACCATTGTCCCGTGGCTGATTTGGAACACTTCGAGAGCCTGGCCGATCGCGAGATCCGCAAGGCGATGGAACGCGGAGAGTTCGACGATCTTCCCGGACGGGGCGAGCCGCTACCCGACGCCGGTCGGCCGTACGACCCGATGTGGTGGGTGCGGCGCTGGTTGGAGCGCAACCGGGATCCGAACGACGACGCCGAGCAGAACGAGGGCTCCGGCTGAGGGCCGGTCAGCGCGGCCAGAGTACCGCGCCCACACGATCGGCGATGCCCTGCAGCCGGTGCCGGGGCAGTGCCGCGATCGCCACGAGCGCCAGAGCGACAAGTGGTGCGGTCCATTGCGCCTCGGCCACCAGAACCACGGTGGCAATCGCCGTGTTCACCGCCAGGCTGGCGCCGATACCGATGACCATACGAGCCGACCAGTCGGTCGGCTGCTCCAGGTCGAGCAGGAGGAGCCCAGGGCAGGTGAGCACGAAGACGATCGACAGGAACGGCTGGAGCGGCGTCCCGATCTGCAGACCGATTGCCAGTGCTTGGGCGGCCCCGATGGCGGCAACCGCCATCAGCCCATGACGCCGCCGCCCCGCATTCGTGTCGGGAGTGTGCACCGCGTGCAGACCGGGACTGCTCACGACACCTCCTCGGTCAACGCAAAGACCCGAGCCGTCCCCGACTCGTAGACAACCTCGAACAGCTCCGATGTCAAGAGGGACTCCTCGATCGCATCCAAGGTCGGCTCGAGCAGCGTCCCGAGATCGGACACGGTGTTCCGCTGTGACTCGGTGATGATCACGTACCCGCCGTTGTAGCGGTCGTCGTCGGACAGCCACGAGGCGAGTCTCTCCGCCGGGTCGGCCATCAGGCCACGCAACGTGTCGGGTGTGGAGCGATCGAGCGGGAGGAACACGAACTTCTCGTAATTGCGGTGCTGCCGCGGATAGTCTCGCGTCCCCTCGATGATCAACGCCCCTTCACTGGCGTTCTCGAAGACGAAGTTCGCCGCCGCCACTTCGTCTGCACTGAAAACCTGGCGGCGATCTGCCCCGAAATCTGCGATGAGCAGCGCCGCGGTGAGCACCACGATCGTGGCACCCAACGTCCATCGCGCGAGGAGTCGCCGCCCCACGGTCTCGTCGGCGAACCACAGAGAAGCCGCGAGATAGGCAACGAAAGGCAGGGCGAAGAGATAGGCACGGAATATCACCTCGCCGCCGTACGACGAGAGCATGACGAGAAGCGCCGGCACCGCAGCGAGCAGCGACACCCACCCGGAACGCACTCCGCGACGGCGACGCCGTAGCCAGCCGAGCGCACCGAGCCCCAGCAGCGCCGCCGACAGCCCCCGGGCCACCAGCGAGATGATCTCCTGCGCCGGGCTGACGATCTCGAAATCCACGAGGTTGCTGTCGACGTTGACCTGGAAGCCCCCGGCCTCACGTGCCGCCTCTATGAGGTTGGCAAACACGAACTCTCGTGCAGGACCCAGCGCCCACACGGTGGTCAGCACGGCGATCACCACCACGGGCCATCTCACCCTGATCACCCGGGAGACGACGAGGGCGGCCAGAGCCACAACGGTCATCACCGGCGTCAGCGGATGCGACGAGGCGATGACGAACAGTCCGGCCACCACCACGCCGCTGAGCGCCACCGAGGCGACGCTCCCTGGTGCGACGACGTCACCGGCGGGACGCACCGCACCGTCGTCGAGGTAGCCCGGATCCTGCGGGTACCAGCGCAACAAGATCGCCAGCACCAACAGGTAGAGAAAGAACGCCAACGCCTGTGGAGCGAAGTAGTCCTGTCCCACCCAGTTGCCGAGGACGAAGAGCAGCAGCGATGTCCAGATGAGCCGGCGATCCGTCGTAAACCCGCGGAACATCACGTACAGCGCGCCGACGAAGAGCAGGTTGAAGAGGATCGGGGACCAGGACGCATACGACAGGGCCGACTCGAGCCGGCTCGACTCGGTGATCCACGCGTTGAGCCCGAAGAAGCCGGGCCAGTTGTGATAAACGGGAAGGCTGGCGATTCCCGGATCGACGTCGCCGAAGCGCTGGATGTAGTCGACGATGCCCACGTGCTTCCACGCCCATGAGAAGCGCAGGAACTCGTACGCCAGCGGTGGCATGCCGTGCAGCATCACCGTGAGACCGAGGACATATGCGCCCTGCACTCGACCCGTGAGGTCGACCCGGGCCGCCGTGGCGAAGCCGGCGATCATGACGATGAGGGCGGCATAGACGGCGATGGGGAGCACGGAGATGATGCCCATGTCGGTCATGTGGGCGGCGTCGACTCTGGTTATCGACCACAGATAGACACCGGATGCGGCGGCGATGACCAGCCCGTGGCGCAACACACTGGCAGCGGCTGCTCCGTCGGATCCACCGGCAGCGATGGCCACCGGTGGCCGCTCAGCGACCTGTGGCGATGGAGTCATCGATAACCGCCCCGACGATGAACGGCCAATCTACCGAAGCCGCCTTCGTACCCCCGGCGCCCCCCACCCCCGGTGTTCGCTGCAGGCTCACCCACCGACCGCACCCAGCACCTGGTCGACGTTCTCGGTGGCCCACACCAGGCTGCGTCGATACCGGTACGACTTGCGCACATTGGAGGCGACGTGACGTAGCCACGTGAGCATGATGAGCGTGCTCAGCGGTACCGCATCGTCGTGGAGCGCTACGGCGAGCGCCCTCTCCTCCCATGGTGTCCACGACTGATCAACAATCGTCTCCACGGCGACGGTACCGAGCGACACACCGCGCTCGAGCGCCCGAGCGGTGAGCACGAGATGGAGGACGTCCAGCGCGGGTAGACCACGCCGCTCGCTCTGCGCCCAATCGACGACTCCGACCACTTCGAGCTCGGGCGACGCCAGCAGGTTGCCGAACCAGAAATCGCCGTGAATCCAACACTCCACCGTGCGCTTCCCAAGGAGATCGCCGCGCAACCTGCGACCGGCCGCTGCCAGCTGGTGGCGACGCCGGGTCCGATTGCCGGTGTCGAGCAGGTCGGATAGATCTCGCAGCGGCCGGTCCACCAGGCGATCGACAAACTCTTCGTCGACGATGACGGGCCGTCGAGTTGCTTCGTGGAACGCACCGATCCACTCCGCCGCAACAGTCACGAGCTGCTGCGGGGCACCGGGGGACCTTGCCAGACGGCGCGCGTCGGACCCTTCGAGATGCTCCTCCACGAAGAAGGCAAGGCCGTCCAGATCGCCCGTGAGGATCAGGGCGGGAACGCCGTGGAGCCACCCGGAGTTCCCATCGAGGGTGCGCAGCTCCTGGAGCACTGCTGCCTCGGCGAGCACGCCGGCGGACGCCCCTGCAGTTGCCGCGAGCTTGACCACCGCCGCCGGCCCATCGTCGCCACCACAGCGCAACGAAGCGACCGCCAGATCGAGCTCGGTGGGCAGAGACTCTTCGATTCTCCACGGTCGGCAGGCGTCGAGGCCATCGAGCTGCTCCAACCGGTCGATGACCTCGGGGAGCCGAGCCCGTGCCGCCGCACTCTCCCGATCCAGGCGCCGCTGCGGACCGAAGAACGCAGCCAGCCTCTTCATCACGGACAGGTCGGCCGCCGGCGGGATCCACAGCGAGCGAAGCCTGGTGGCCAGCAAGATCAACGCAGCCGCTGTCTGGGTGAGTAGCCAAGCCCACCCGACACCAGCGAGCCCGAGGGTCGGAAGCAACGCCAACGTCGTTGCGACCACCGCCACACCCACCGCCCCATTGAGGACGACGATCGAGCGCAACGACTGCTCCACTCTGGCGATGGACACGTACAGGCTCACCACGATGTGCGGAATCGCCGAGAGCACCAAAAGCCGCAGCACCGTGGAGCCCTCGGCGGCGTACTCGGGGCCAAAGACCCGCAGCAGCCAGGGCGCTCCGACGACGATCACCACCACCGCTGGAATCACGAGCCCCGCGGTTTGCGCGAGCACCCGGCGCGCATACGCCACGAGCTTTCCCGGCTCGAGCGCGCCTTCGGTCACCAGCGCGATCCCGGTGCTGCGGCTCACCAGGTACAACGTGTATGCGATCGTCCAGGCCAGATAGAAATAGGCGTTGGCCGCCGCTCCGGCCACCTCGAGCACGACGATCGGCAGCAAGCTCACACTGGCCCTCCACAACAGCGTGGCCACGTAGTCGGTTGCGGCAAACCTGCTCACCGCCGCCGATGTCCACCCGGTCTGCGCCTCGAAGGTGGCACGGTGGTGCTCCGGGATGGCTCTGCGGAACAGTGCCAGGTTCACCGGGATCACCAGCGCCAGCAGCGGCAGCGTCCAAGAAGCGAAGAGCCCGAGTGCGGTGGCCGCACCGGCGAACCCCACGAGCAAGAGGATCTTCACCACTCCGTAGACCGTGTTTTCGGTGAGTATCCACCCTGCCTTGCGCAGCCCGGCGAGAGCTGCATCCTGTAGCACGAAGATGGTCCACAGCATCGTGGCGGCTACGAAGCCGAGCGTTGCCGGCGGCGAAGAGCGGATGATGCGCAACCCCGGAGTCCACCATTCGAGCCCGGCGAGGAACACCGCGGCGGCAATGGCCGAGAGCGGAACGGTGATCGCATACGACGACCACACGAGGCGAGCTGCGCGGTCTCCGGCGGCGGGGAGGAAGCGGTTGAGTGCGCTGTTCAGGTTGAGTGCGGCCAGCGATGACAGGAGCGTCATCGCCGCAATCAAGGCAGAGGCCACTCCGATCTCGTCCGCTCCGTAGAGGCGCGCAGCCGCCACCCAATACACCGCACCGAGGAGCGACGTGGCGGCCGTGTTGGCGACGAGCGCATAGCCGCTGCGGAATAGCGGAACCCGCAGATGCCGGACAAGACGGGGGAACGTCACTGGACCCGCTGCCACACGCGTACGTGATCGACGCCGTACACGCTCGGAAACGGCGTGGCAGCGTCGGGCTCACCGGGGAACTCACCACCCACCGCGAGGTTGACGATCAGATACATGGGTTCATCGGGAATGATGGTGCGGTCCTCGATTCGCCACCGCTCGTGACCATCGAGATACCAGATGATGGCGTCGGGCCCCCATTCCACCGCATACGTGTGCCATCCCACCGCCAGATCCGTGGTCGTGACGTTCCTGCCCAGGCTGCTGCGGTCCCCGTCGTCGGTGTAGTGGTAGTGCATCCGCAACGTTGCCGTGTCGTGACCCAGCACCTCCATCACGTCGATCTCGGGGCGCGACTCGTGATCGATCGGCAGCAGCCAGAACGCCGGCCACAGACCCTGCCCGAACGGGAGACGAGCTCGGACCTCGGCTCGTCCGTAGGTGAAGGCGAAGCGAGGTTCCTCTTCGAGATCCGAGCCGGCCCTACCGGTCGAGACCATCCCCGAGGTGTACGGGCGCAGCTCGCCATCGGGGGTGGTCGTTTGCTCGAGTCTCGCCGTCAGGCGCAGCTCACCGTCATCGACGCCGACGTTGTCCGGCAGGTACCACTGCCGTTCACCGTTGGTGCCGATGGCGCACCCGTCGATCGCCCACCAGTAGCAGGTGACCCACTTGGTGGTGTCGAGTGCTGTTCCGGAGAACTCGTCCGCAAACACCAGCTCCCAGTCGTCAGCCATACCCTCATTCCACAGCTTGGCGCCCGCCGCCGGTCCCATGGTCACGACCAAGGTCGCTGCCGCGATGAGCACCTTGAGGATGCGCTGTGGTCCGGCTCCGTACATCAACCCGGCTCCCGAAAACCAACGGCGCATTTCACCACCTGGCGCACCGCACGCTCGGCGGTGGTCAGCGGCAACCGCTCGACCGTGTAGCGGGCGTAGTCGTGGGCAACTGCGCCGAACTTCTCTTTGAACGCAGCCAGCGGAGCGCCCGCCGCCGTCTCCCCCATGTGGTAGCTGCGACATCCGGCAGCGATGGCATCACTGATGGCCGTCCACTGAATGAGGGCTGCGGCGTTGCTGTTCCCGGCGACAACCGGATCGAGCGCTCCCCGGGAATAATGCGCATTGGTCCCCAGGAGCACGAGTGCGCTGGCCGCCGGGCGGTCATCGACCTCGGCTATGTAGATCCGCAGCAGCGGGCCGAGCCGCGCGGCCATCTCGACGAACTTCGCCTCCGGATCTCGTCGCAAGCCCCGATAGCGCGCCAGCCACGCCGGCTCTCCGGATCGCCCTGCCCAGCGCGCGAACGACCGCACCAGCATGTCGTGGAACACGGGAACGAATGCTCCGGTCGCATCGGAACGAACGACGACACCGCGGCGCTGCGCAGTGCGGACGTCGCGGCGGCCTCGTCTGGTCACTCGTTGCTCCCAGACGACGTCGCACCCGCCACTCAAGTCGAGCACGTGGGCGCGCGCCGGCCGAGGGGTTGCGGTTGTGTCCGTCGCGGCCGCCGCCCACACGCCAGCCAGCAACGGATTGGGCCGAACCGTGGTGCGCACGGCGCCCAGTGTCTCGATGTGCGCCAAGACGATGCTCAGGTCGGCCGAGCGCACACCGCTAGGCGCAAGCACACCGCCGACGCCCCAACCCTCGATGAACGACGAGTGGGGAGCCCACCGGCCGCCGAGTCGGCGCCGAACCAACGGCAGCACCACGGTCCGCTCCGGTGCGGTCTCCATTGCAATGGTGGCATCCTCCCAACCCCCGGTCGCCACCATGGCGTCGACCCACTGCGGGCTCTGCGAGGGGAGGGCGTGGGGATCGTCGTCGAGTAGCTGTTGCCACAGTGTGCGGGAGACTGGTGCGGCGAGCCGAGGGATCATGGCGGCGTGGCGGGGCCGTCGGTCAGTCGGGGACGTGGGCGCTGTCGATTCCCAGCTGCAGTCGTGCCTTCCTCCACCTGCGCCACAGACGCTGCCTCCAGCCGTGCGAGCTGCTGCTCTCGGTGACACCGGCGGAGTGCTCGAGGAGGCGGTGCAATCTCATGGCGTCCATATCGGCATCGACGATGAGCCGTGCCAGGCAGTACGTCGGGTCATCCGGCGTGCTCGGAGCATCGACGACACCACAGGCACCGGCCAATCCGAGATCGACGAGACCCCTGCGCAGCGCCGGTGTGCTGTAGCCGTGAGGGTAGGCAAACGTACCGACCTTGCGGCCGGTCCTCTCCTCCAGCACGGAGATACCGCGAACGACATCGGCCAGAGCCTCCGCTGCGGGCAGCGTGTCGAGCTGGCGATGGCTGTAGCCGTGCCCACCGAGCTCCACCAGCTCCGCAGGAAACGCAGCGAGCTCATCCCACGACAGCATCCGCCGGTCCACCTCGCCCTCCCGGATCAGCCACCGGCTGGTGCCACCGATGTACCCGGAGGTGACGTACAGCGTGGCTTTCAGCCCGTACCGGTGGAGAACGGGCAGGGCAGCGGTGGCGAAGTCGGCGAAGCCGTCATCGAAGGTGAGCACCACCGGGCGTGCTGGGAACGACCGGATGCCGAGACGACACTCCAGGTACTCGGCCACCGTGAGCGCTTCATATCCCTCGTCGACCAACAACGCAGCGTGCTGGGTGAAGTGGGCGGGCGGAACCGTCCATCGCCGGAACCGGGGCCCGGTGCGATCCGAGATCGAGTGATACAACAGCAGCGGCACAGATCGCGACATGGTCAGGTTGCGTCGCTGCGGTGTGGCCGGGACGCAAGCCTCCTCACGCGTCGCCGACTGCGCAGATACGCCACCGGGCCCACCGCCATGCCGGCGAGCTCGCGCAGACGTAGGGTGGCGGGGAAGTCGGCCGCTCTGCCAGCGTTGCGAACCGAGCGTGACGACAGCACGTACCACACTGCCTGTGGAGCCCGCGCGAGCACCCTCATGAGCTGCGCAGGATGGTCGAGCAGCGTCTTGGTGAGGTACGCCGTCAGACCGGCGCCATAGCCAAACACCTGTCTCCACAGCGCGTCCTCGGTCTCCGGGTGATCGTGGTGGACGATGGCGGCGGGTTCATACACGAGGGTGTGTCCCCTGGTGATGACCTCGAAGAACGCTGCGAGATCATCACCGCCAAACGCCGGGCTGCCGGCACCCAGCGCTGGGTCGAAACCGCCGATACTTCGTAGAAACTCAGTGCGGAACGCCATGTTGGCCCCCGAGCCGAGCCGTCCCGCCGTGTACGGGAAGAGCCGGTCCTCGGGCCTGTTGCACCCGAGATCGAAGGAGCGCCGCTCCATTCCCTTGGCGTACCCGGCATATCCCTCCAGCCAGAATTGCGCCTGCGTATCGAGCCGGATGGGCAGGATCAAACCGGTGACGCACGCCACGTCGTCGTCGGCGAAATCGACGGCGAGCGAGCGCAACCATCCGGGGTCGACGATCACGTCATCGTCGGTGAACGCCACGACCTCACCGGAGACGAAGTCGAGACCGCGGTTGTGGGCGATGGCCAGTCCCCGCTCTGGTTCGACGACGTATGTCACCGGTGCGTCGGCGTATGCAGCAGCGATGAGCCGTGCAGTCGCATCGCTTGATGGTGCGTTGTCCACCACGACCACATCGAAAGCCGGATAGTCGACGGCAAGCAGGGAGCGGAGACATCGGTCGAGGAGCTTGGGACGGTCGTGCGTGGCGACGATCACCGTCACCGACGGTGTGGTGGCAGCGTGGGGAGTGACGTCGCGTCGCGACCCGAAACCGCTCGCCGTCAGGGGATCGACCGCCCCCAACCCGCGGTTTGCGGCATGCATGCGCAGGTCGTCTCCGAGCTGCTCCCAGATGGCGGCCGCGTGGCTCGTCGCATCGAGTCGGCCCGGAGAAAGATCGATCCAAACCGCACCGACGGGTGTTCCGGTCCAATGGACGAACGTGACACCGCGGGCGTACCGGGGGCCGTCGTCACCAACAACGGCGGGTATCGGCTGAGCGACATCGACGACCGTGACCCGGGCCGGCTGGAATGGCTCGGCGTCGTGCTCACGACGAACCCGAAGTCTCACCAGGGGAACCACCGGCGCAACCGGCTGTGATCGGCGAGTGTGCCGAGCCGACCCCGCTGCGTTACTTCCGGGCGGTTCGGCTCTCTCCTGCCGGGATGCTCCATGGTTCTCACCACCCCCCATGCCGGAGCAACAACGAGGAGCCGCAAGCCTAGCCACGCTCGTTGACCGCTCCCCCTGGAGCGGTCAACGAGCGTTGCGGCCGTCGGCTCGTGTCGAGAGTCTTTCTGGTGATGGCCGCCTGCTCTAACCTCTGCACGTGGTTGGGCTCCTGCACATCGCCGCCATCAGCCTCGTGGTCGCTGGTGCCCTCAAAGTGCGAAACCCGGCGCCAACGGTGGCAGCGCTCGCCGGAGTGTGGAGCAGCGTCCGCACCGGACACGTCATCACGATCGGCGTCGCCGAGATCGCCAGTGGTGTTGCGGTATGCGTCGCCGGGGGTAGTGCGGCGGCCCTCTCCCTGGCGTTGCTCTATGCGAGCTTCACCGGCTTCGTGGCGGTGGCGCTGTGGCGGCAGGGTGATGCGGCACGATGCGGGTGCTTTGGGGTGCCCGATGCGCCGCCCTCGAGGCTCCATGTGGTCATGAATGCAGCGATTGCAGTTGCGGCGGCCGCCATGGCCGCTAGCGGACCGCCTTCGCTACCCACCACCGTCGCCGACCAGCCGATCTGGGGTGTGCCTTACCTCATCCTGCTCGGCGCCGGGGCAACCACCCTGTTCCTGATCGTCGATCGCCTGCCCCGGCTCCACGCAGCGGCTCGTCTCCCTTCAGGTGGGGTGCGGTGAGCACCCGCCTCGTCGATGCTGCGGCGACGTTCCTCGAACAGCGCACCACGCGACGTGGTTTTCTGCGCAGGGCCGCCATCGTGGGTTCGGCACTGGCAACTGCCCCTGTCACGTATGCGCTGCGACCGGGCACGGCGTACTCGCGCATCGTCGTCGGGTGCTCGGACTGCCCCCCGGGATCGCTGTGCTGCAGTGGATTCACCGCCTTTTGTTGCGAGATCCACGGTGCAAACACGTGCCCACCGGGCACGGTGGTCGCCGGCTGGTGGCGCGCCGAAGGCTCCGGCTTCTGTGGAGGGGCGTCGCGCTACTACATGGACTGCAACGCCCTCGATTGCGGCGGATGCGGCTGTGGCTCGTCGGGAACGTGTGCCCACACGTGTGTCGACTGCAGCTGTGGTTGCGCCAACGACGACTGCAACTTACGCAAAGCTTGCTGCACCCGGTTCCGCTATGGCCAATGCAACCAGCAATACGCCTGTCTCGGCCCCATCGAATGTCGGGTGGTCAGCTGCCTGCCGCCGTGGGAGTTCGACTCGACCTGCACCACCGCCGATGCGCGTAACGACGCGACCGCGTTCCACGATGCACCATGTCTCCATCCCTCCGTGGTCCGTCGGGCGAAACCCGCGGTGGTCACCGGGAACGTGTTCACCGTTGCCGACGAGCTATCCGCCGATGCATCTACCGATGTGTTCAGCTACGGGCTCGCCGGTGATCTGCCCCTGATGGCCGATTGGTCGGGGTCCGGTCTCGAAACCATTGCGGTCGTCCGCGGCTCTCGCCACGGGGTGCTGCCCGCCGGTCCGCTGACGTGGCTGGTACGACAGATCGCCGGTGGAGGCACTCCCGACATCGTGTTCGAGTTCGGCCGGCACGGAGACGTCCCACTCGCCGGCGATTGGAACGGCGACGGTGTCGACACACCCGGTGTGTACCGCAACGGGACCTGGCTGCTCCGCAGTAGCCTCACCGGTGGTTCGGTGACTGAGGTCGAGTTCGGCGAGACTGGCGATGTGCCCGTCGTCGGCGATTGGAACGGCGACGGTGTCGACACACCGGGCGTGGTCCGGGGATCTCGTTGGATTCTGCTCAACACATTCGAGGCGACGGGACCCACGGTGGAGTTCGACTTCGGTGCCGCCGCAGCCGCGCCCGTCGTGGGTGACTGGGACGCACAGGGTCGCGATCTGCCGGGCAGGTTCGACAACGGCACGTGGGACTTGCGCACATCGCTGGCGGCGGGACCGCCCGACATCAGCTTCGAGTTCGGTGGGCCCGGAGACATTCCGGTGGTCTGGGGAGTGGAGCCGTGACGGTCCTGGTGATCATCGAGGCGGTGGTGATCGCACTGCTCGTGGTGCTCGTGGCCGGTCTGCTCCGCAGCCATGCCGAGATCCTCCGTCGTTTACATGCTCTCGACGGCGGCGAGGAGACCGCGGGAAGCCGGACAATTGCGGGCGGCGTTTTCACTCTGCGTCCCGCCGCCATGCCACCAGCCGAAGCGATCATCGGCGTCACCCCCGCCGGTGGCACCGTAACCATCGCTCTCACGGCAACGCGCGGGCTCACCGTGATCGCGTTCATGTCGTCGACCTGCACCGCCTGTCAGCCGTTCTGGCGTTCGTTCCGCGAAGGGGTGGACCTTCCGCAAGGCGACATGCGTCTCGTCATCGTGACCCGAGACCCGAGCGAGGAAAGCCCCAGCGCCATCGCCGATCTCGCCGGGTCCCGTTGCAGCGTCGTGATGTCGTCTCGGGCCTGGGATGACTTCGGCGTTCCCGCCTCACCGTTCTTCGTGCTCGTCGATGCCGGCACCGGCGCGGTCATCGGCGAAGGGAGCGGTCCCTCGTGGCGCCGGGTGAGCCGGATGCTCGCCGACGCCGTCGGGGACGAGAGTGTCGCAGCAGATTTCGACGCTCCACCGGGATCGCGCTCGACCACCGCCGAACGGATCCGACACACAGACGACGTGCTGCGCAAACATGGCATCACTCCGGCCGATCCCAGCCTGTGGACCGATCCGGTACAGGATCCCGCACCATGATCATCGCCTTGGGGGTGGCGATCGCAATGGCAGCGGCAGCTCGCAGCCAGTGGTCTCCTTGAGGAGAGTCGATGCTCTCCAGCATCCACCCGCTCGGCGAGCGGGCACGGCACAACCGCTGGGGTCTCACGGTCGGCGCCTTCCTTCTCGCTGCGATCGCGGCGGGCGCCGTCGCTGGAGCGTTGCTCGGTGCGGTGGGCACGATGCTGGCGATGCCCGCCGCCCCTCGGCTCGGAGTGCTCGGCGCCACAGTCGTTGTCGCCGCCGCACTCGACCTGTCCGGTGTGTCGCCACCGGGTCCGCAGCGCCAGGTCGATGAACGCTGGATCGGCTCGCTGCGCGGTTGGGTGTACGGCGCCGGTTTTGGGGCCCAGCTCGGCGCCGGTGGCGCCACCTACATCGTGACCTGGCTCCTGTATGCCAGCGCAGCCGCCGCCATACTGACCGGATCGATCACGGGTGGCACGGTGGTCGGCGCCGGATTCGGTTCCCTCCGAGCGGCTCCTTTGGTAGCTGCACGATGGATCGACCGTCCCAGCCGTCTGGGGAGGTTCCACCGCACCATGGCGCAGCTCGGGCCTCGAGTTCGCCTGCTGACACCGCTGGCCGCCGTCGCCGTTGCTCTCTCTGCCCTGAGTCGAGTGATCTGATGCAGGTATCGGGTCGGGGCATCGCCGTCGATCTTCCGCCGGGGTGGGAGGCTTCCATCGATTCCGGTGACGGTGCCTGGCGAGCGCTCGATACCAGCAAGCCCGCCGAGCCGGTGATGCGCCCCGACGGCTCGATTCGTCGGGTGGTGGCGCATTTCGCCAACTTTCCCCTTCCACCGGTGCGCGGTGACTACGGCGATGGCGCCATCGAGACGATGCGCAGCGGGGACGCACTGATCACGCTCGTCGAATTCGACCCGGAGTCGGCGACACAACCTCTGTTCGCCGCCACCGGGGTTCCGGCGCTGCGTGCTACCGACTTCGATCCCGATGCGGTCCACGTTCCCCGGTTCGGCGCCACCGGTGCCCAGCGGTTCTTCACCATCGCCGGGCGCCCCTTCTCGCTGTACGTCGTACTGGGGAGTCACGTGGACCGAGCCGACGAGATCCCGGTGGTGAATGCGGTGCTCGCCAGCATCGAGGCGACGTGACGGCACGTGCCAAGCTGCTCGGCTCCGTCGTCCTGGCGGCCACGTTGGTCTTTGCCCTTGCCGGAGTTCAAGTGGCTGATGCCGTCGAGGTGGACTCGGCCTTCTGGGACGACGACTGGTCGATCCACGAGCCGGCGATCAACGCCATCGCCGCTGCGGGGATCACCAAAGGTTGCAACCCTCCGGACAACGATCGGTTCTGCCCGGATCGCTCGGTGACCCGCGGTGAGATGGCGGCTTTTCTCGTCCGGGCATTCGAGCTGACCGGACCGAATGACTCGGCCTTCGTCGACACGACCGGGCACCTGTTCGCCGCGGACATCGCCAAGCTCGCCGCCAATCAGATAACGGTTGGCTGTGGTCCACCGGAGGCGATGACGTACTGCCCGGACGACCCCGTGTCGCGGGGCGAGATGGCGACGTTCCTCATCCGCATCCTGGAGCTCAGTCCGCTCGACACGGGACCCTTCGTCGACACCGCCTTCACCGTCCACCGCACGTCGATCAACGCCATCGCCGCCGCAGATATCACCAAAGGCTGCAACCCCCCGGACAACGATCGCTTCTGCCCGTTCCAACCCGTGACTCGCGCCGAGATGGCCACCTTCTTGAAGCGGGCGCTCGACCTTCCCGCCGTGCTCAACCGGCTCGCCATTCGCGAGAGCGTGAGCTGCAACGAGGAGCTGACCGTGTGCAGCTCCACCATCTCGATACCGGCCGGGCGCAGCTTCCTGGTACGCGAGGGGTGGTATCAAGCGCTGCCGGCGACGGATGCGGAGCTCGATGAGTTCGAGTCGGCAACGACCGACTTCAGGTTGACCTTCGACGGCAACGCCGTGACGACCACTCTCACCACCGACAGCTTCTCGGACCGCACCGAGCGAACGTGGACCTCGACGCCGATCAAGCTGACACCGGGGGTGCACACGCTGATAGGCACCTGGCGGTGGGACGGTGCTACCAACCTCACCACCACCGTCACCATCACGTCGAGCTGACAGGCCCCTCGACCTTCCGTCAGCTCTCGTCGCCGGATCGTTGGTCGCAGCAGACCAGCCGGTACCGCCCCTGCCAGGGCGGCTCGGTGCGTTCCACCACCAATCCCAACGACTCGAGTATGTCCCGGTACTCCAGCTCTGTGAACAGTCCCATCCGGTGCTGCTCGACGAAATGGGCCCTGCCGATGTTCGCCTGAACGACCACGTGATCCATCTCGAGCACCGACACACCGTCCTCGACGTCGCCGTAGGTCGATCGGGACACGATGATGCCGTCGCCGCGAAACACGTCGGCCGAGATGTGCCCGGGCTCGTACGTCTCCGGGTCGAACCAGGGATCGATGACCATGACGCCGCCGGGTTCGAGATGGGCGTACATCCGCTGCAGCGCCTCCCTCAACTCACCGCGGGTGGTCATGTAGCCGATCGAGCTGAACAGACACACCACGGCGTCGAACCGCCTTCCCAGGTCCATGGCGCGCATGTCGGCCTCGACCACCTCCAGGTGGGGGTGCTGGGCGCGCGACACCTCGAGCATCTCCAAGGAGACATCGATGCCCAACACGTCGAAATGCTCGGCGAACTCGGCGAGATACGCACCGGTGCCACAACCGATCTCGAGCAGTGAGGCCGCCTCCGGTCGATGCGATCGGATGGCGGCGACGATGGTGGCGGCATCACCCGGGTAATCGACCATCTGGTAGATCACGTCGTAGACATCGGCGGATCGTGTGTATGGCTGGAACGTCATGAGTTCTCCCTACTCCAGAGACCGATGCTGCCACAACGGGACCCATCACAAGGAGCCCCTCCCGGAGGAAGGGGCTCCTTGTGATGGGTCTCTTGCGATCGATGTCAGGTGCTCAGACCGAGCTCCGCCTTGAGCTCATCGAGCTTGGCTTCGGCTTGGACCATGCCAATGGCCTCCCGGAGCTCCGCCTCTGCGCCCTGGGGGGTGGCCTCACGCAGCTCTGCCTTGGCCGTGGCTTCGGCCTTGCGTAATTCGATCTTCTCCTCCACCTTCTCCAAGGAGGGCATCTCATAGTCCATCGTGTCGGACAGCGACTCGACGGCCTTGTTGACCGACTCCTGCATCTTCGCCGCTTCGAGCGATCCGAGTAGCTCCATGCGTTTGGCAGCCAGCTCCTCGACGCGCATCGCGTTCTGCTGCACGGCCTGCTTCGCCTGATCGGCCTGCGTTGCGGCGTTCTCGTACTGCGACTTCAACGTGTTCAAGTTGTTCTCACTGGCTTGGAGCTTCATCGCAAACGACTGGGCGGTCCGAGTCCACTTCTCGACGGACTCGGCATCACCGGCGGCCTTGGCTTCTTCGGCTTTGAGCAGCGCCTGTTTGGCCATCTCCCGGGTCTCGCCGACCTGGTCGGCGGCGGATTCCATCTTGCTCTCGAGCTGCGTGCGATGTGCCACCACTTTGGCGGCCTGATTGCGCAGTTCCTGGTCACGCCTCCGGGCAGTGGCGATGGCCTGCTCGATCTCGACCTCTGGCCTCATGGCACTCTCGGCCGTTGTCCTGAACAGCGTGGTGATGTAGCCCCACAGCCGTCTCAAGAAACCCATACGACGTCCTTCCGATACTTCACAACGGACCCGATGAGTCTAGGTGATCGGGCCGGAGCGGGAGCCAGGAAGCCGGTGGCGACTCGCTCCGCCGCACTGCGATGTCAGCGACGACGCCGGCGACCGCGGCGAACCCCACCCCGGGACCGGCTCCTCATGGTCCTGCCGCGGCTCGTACTCCCCGACGGGGACGAACGACGCCCGCCGCGTGGGTTCGCCGGGGTGGGGATCGGAGATGACTTGGTGGGGACCGGTGGGAACACCGGATTCTGCACGCGTCGCTGGCGTGGTGACGGCCGGGCGCCGGTACGCATGCGCCCCGCCATCATCGACCCGGCCATCCCGATGAGCAGATCCATCAAACCCCCGCCTCCGCCGTACCTGGAGCGTCGCGACGGACGGCGGTCGTACTGCGGGCGTGGGGGTAGAGATCGGTCCCCCGGAACCGGCGTGGGCGGCGCCGCATCCGTTGCGGGCTCGGGGATGGGGAGCTGTTGCGGAGCCGGTTTGGGCGGTAGCGGCTTGCCGTCGAGCACGGCTTCGGCGGAGTCGAGCTGCCAGATGGCTTCATCGAGGCGGTTGGACAGGTCGAGCAACGCTTCGGGGGCGTTGGCGGCGGGGAAGGACTCGACGACGTCGGTGTACGTTGCCCCCGCCGTTTGGTAGAACTCGTCGGCTTGCGGGTCATCGGCGAGGCGGACCTCGTCTTCGAGATCGATGATGTCGTTCGCTACCGCATTGATCTGGTCTTGGATCTTGTCCTTTGCCTCGATCATCTGTGGCGACAGCTTGGGCCCCGCCGCGGTCTCCCGGCGGCGTCGCCACCAGAAGAAGAGGAGAACGCCGCCGCCGATGAGGATGAGCCAGAACAGCAACCCGAGGCCGCCACCTTCAGACGAGGCAGCCGGTTCGGGGGCTGGGGCGGGCCCGTCGGTGGCCGCTGCCGGTGCGGCCGCACCGGTCAGGTCGGTGACGAACACGTCGAGGAACTCGGTGTCCGATTCGGCGACATCGGCTGCCGCTTGCAGCGCCGCCTCGAACTCCGCCTCGGTGAACTCTTCGAGGATGCCTGCATACCCGTCGGACTCGGCCCCGATGACGAGGACGACTCCGCTGCCGAGCTGGTCGAACACCGCATCGGCGAAGGTGGTGGCCCCACCCACCGGCTCGTCGAGCAGCACGACGATCGACAGCGCCTCTCCGGCGTTGCGTACGGCGGCTACGTACTCACCGATCTCGGCTTCGGTGAGTCCCAAACCATCGTCCACGTACACCCCGTCGGTGCGGACCGCATCCGCCACCTCACCGGGATCCTGGGCAAGCGCAGCCGGACCGACCGCAACCGACGCAACGAAGAGGGCGACGAGCAGCGCAAACAGCCGGGGTGATCGCATGGCGCGGGAGTGTACCGCCGGCGCCGCCAACCCCGGCTGCCCCGACGAACCAGTTCAATCGGCGATGTCTGCCGACAGGCGTGCGCTCGTGCGGCGGCGGTGAGCCGCGACGTTCTCCCGGTTGGCGCAGGTGTCCGAGCAGTAGCGTCGCGAGCGGTTGCGCGACGCATCGATGAAGACATGACCGCAGCGCGACGATGCGCACGTCCCCAGCCGGTCGATGCCATGCTCGGCCAGCACGAAGCTCAGCCCGGTGGCGCTCAGCGCACCGAGCCAGTCTGCCACCGTGCCTCCCACGGGTTCGAAGTGCAGATGGGGTCGACCGGTATGCAGGCTGACCCTGGGAGCGGCTCCGGATTCGGCGAGCACCTCGTTGAGCACCGCTGCGGCCGTGACGTCGTCGGAGATCTCGAACAGACGGCGCAACCTGTCTCGAAGGTCGAGCACCGCGGTGACGTCGCCATCGGTGAGTCTCCAGTCGGGGTGCACCCAACTCTCCGCCATGCGGATGACGAAATCTGAGAGATCGGCGACGGTCGTCAATCGGTCCTCACCACGCACCGGGCTCTGCGTGTTGACCAACTCCATCGCCAGCTGCACCGGATAATCGGTGTAATGGGAGAAATCCACTTGAGTCCTTACCGCATCATCCGTATACTGTAAGTATCGAACAAACAATCAGCGCTTACAACATCGAAAACGACGTTCACCACATGACACCCGACGAGAGGCCCGACGATGGACAGCACGTTTGACACCTTGCTCCGCGAGCTCGCCGTCACCCGCTCACGCTACGAGACGCTCCGTTCTTCCGGACAGGATCTTGCCGCGCGCGCCGAGGCGCTGAGCAGGCTGCAGGGGCTGCGGGCGAGCATCGCCCAGGTTCGCGGCTTGCTCTGACGGGCACCCGCCCGACCGTTCCACAGGTCTCACCCTCCCACCGGCCTCGCGGTCCCTCCCCCGCGGGGCCGGTACTCATGAAACCGGTACTCAGGATCAGGCCTGTGCGGCCTCCCGCCCCAGCTCCTCCGACCGGAGGGCTGCGGCGGTGATCGCCTCGGCGACCAACTGGCGGAAGCCTCCTTGTTCGAAGCGGTCCAACGCCGCGGCCGTCGTCCCGTTGGGCGACGTCACTTGTACACGCAGCTCCGCAGCGCTCCGGCCCGAGCTGTGCAGCAGCAGGCCGGCTCCCCGCATCGTCTGGTGCACCAGCTGGGTGGCGATCTCCAGTTGGAGACCTCGCGCGACCCCGGCATCGATCATCGCCTCGGCCAGCAGGAACAGATAGGCGGGACCCGAGCCCGAGACGGCGGTTACCGCATCGAGTGCTTCCTCCGGCACTTCGACCACTTCGCCGACGCTGGAGAGGATCTCCCGCGTGATCACGAGGTGCTGATCCCCGACCTGGGAGCCGGCCGCATACGCCGTCATCGCCTGCTCCACCGCGGCCGGAGTGTTCGGCATCGTGCGCACCACGGGAACACCGGGCAGCGCTCGCTCGAAGACGGCGAGTGGCACCCCGGCGGCGAGTGTCACCACGAGTTGGGAAGGTGCCACTGCTGGAGCGATCTCATCGAGGAGCGCCGGCACGACATTCGGCTTCACCGCCACCACCACCACGTCCGCACCGGTCACTGCCTCCGCGGCGGTCGGCACGACGACCAGCCCGGTCTCGCCTGCCAGGGTGCGACGACGATCGCCGTCGGGCTCGGCCAGTGTGATCCGCTCGACGTCCCATCCGACCCGCAGCAGGCCGCGAGCGATGGTCGAGCCCATCGCACCGGCGCCGAGGATCGCCACCGAGGACTTCGTGGGTGACTTCACCGCAGCGATGATAGAAACCCGAGTGACGACCTGGGCCAAGGCGCGATATCGCACCCCGCCTGTGTCATCATCCCGTCGTGGACGTGGACGACCAAGCCTGGCAGGAGTGGGCCGACGGCGCCCAGCCGGAACCGAAACGCCGCTCGCTCGACGGATTCGGTATCGCCGCCGTGTGCGTTGCCGTGCTCACCGTCGTGGGATTGGTGGCTCTGTGGCCGGGGGACACACCCATCGACACGGTGGCCCTCGAGGCTCTCGCCGTCCCGTCGGAGCAGTACGCCGCCACTATCGAATCGGCCGAGGTGGGTGGTTGCCCCGGCGCCGAAGCGGTGATCTGCACCAACGTGGTATTCGAGCTGCAAGATGGCCCCGACGCCGGGGAGCGCTACGAGCAATCGTTTCCCGAGGGCGGTCTCAACCCGCAATTCGAACTTGGGAACACCGCGATCCTGGCGCGGCGATCTCCAAACGCCACGGTCACCGAGCGCACCACCGGACCGTGCTCGTTCGATCCGTCACTCGAGTGCGTCGTGTTCGGTCTCACCGTTCGCTCCGGCGAGGAGGAAAGCGCCCTGACCTTCGAGGACCTCGTCGAGGTGGCCGCAAACGTGTTCCCGGGTGAGGATGCTCTCGCCCAGTTCTTCCCCGGCGCCGAGACGGAGCCGGAGGTCTTCAGCCTGACAGCCCCGACGGTCCAGCTCAGCTATCAATTCAGCGGCGACTTCCAGCGGCGCCCGCTGCTGTGGATCGTTGCGATCCTCTTTGCCGCCGTCGTCATTGCGCTCGGACAGTTGCGAGGTGTTGCTGCCCTGGCCGGTCTCGCCGGCAGCTTGAGCATCCTGCTCCTGTTCGTGCTTCCGGCGATCCTCTCCGGGCGCAGCCCCGTGCTCGTTGCCATCGTGGGCAGCGCAGCCATCGCCATCATCACGTTGTACCTGGCGCACGGCTTCAACCGCATGACCACCGTCGCCATGCTGGGCATGGTGGCCGCACTCGGGCTCACCGCTGTGTTGTCGGCGATCACCGTGGAGCTCGCCCAGTTCAGCGGCTTCGCCAGCGAGGAAGCGACCTTGCTCGCTCTGTTCGAAGGCATCGACGTGAGCGGTCTGCTGCTGGCGGGGATCGTGCTCGGCGCGGCGGGTGCGCTCGACGACGTGACCGTCACCCAGGCCTCGGCGGTGTGGGCACTCAAGGCAGCAGACGTCACCCAGTCGCAGAAGCTGCTGTTGTCGCGTGCGCTGCGCATCGGTAGAGACCACATCGCATCGACGGTGAACACCCTGCTGCTCGCCTATGCCGGCGCCGCACTGCCCCTGCTCGTCCTGTTCGTCCTCTCGGAGCAATCGCTGGGCGCGATTGCCAACTCCGAAGTCGTCGCCGTCGAGATCGTGCGCACGCTGGTGGGCAGCATCGGGCTGGTGGCCTCGGTGCCCCTGACAACGTGGCTCGCCAGCCTGGCCGCGGATGCCGGCGTGCAATCCCATGCCATCTCAACGGCGCTTGACGATGTTTAACGATTGACTCACCGAGTTAAGATGTGTAGGGTCGCCAGCATGCTGATCCGCGACCGGTACCTCATCCCCCGCCGGCTGCTCCCACCGGTGATGTTGCTCGGACAGGCCCCGCAACGGTGGGAAACCATGCACGCCGGCGTGCGGTCCGAGCTTCGCCGGTGTGGTCTGGTCACCCCGGGGGGCCTGCTGACGGAGGGAGCCGCGGGGCTCGTCTCGACCATGACCGAGGCCTCGCTGGTCTCATCGGTCGACGTTCAGAGCGGAGGGACGACGCACTCTTCCACCATCTGGGCCACCGCCGGGGGCGCCACCTTGGGTAGACAGCTCGACGGTGACACCTGCGAGCTCACGTCGGTACGCCCGCGCTCGCTACCCCTGGTTCTCGCCAGCCTGGTGGATGTGGGCCGGCGCCCCGAACCGCCGTTCTTCGGTGCGGGCGTCCTCGCCGACGCGGCGCTCACTCTGGCGCTGGAACGCGCCGCCGATGCAAGCGACGCCGCCATCGATGTTCTGGTCGCCGCCGGGCTCGACCGCACCTGGGCGGACCGGCTGCTCATCGCTCACGAGCACATGCGCAGCCGGTGGACGATCTCGAGCGTGTGGACGGACACCGGCGGCGGACACCACGTCCGGCATGCTGCGGTGCTGGACGGTGGTGCCGCGGGCTACTGGAGGATCCAGCCGCAAGCATCTGATCCACCGGCGAGTCGCTATTCCGTGATCACCCTCGAGCAGGTGATGCGGCTGCTCCGCTCCACCCTTCCCGAGCCGGGCAGCATCTGACTCGGGGAGGCACCCGGCGGGCCCGCCCGTTGCCATACTGAGCGCTCGCTCGACCGCTGTGGGGTTGCCATCTTCAGATCGCTGCTCGTCGACCTGTCACCGCTGGCGGAGTCTCGCCAGTACCGCCTGCTCTACATCGGGCAGGTGGTGTCGCTGTTCGGTCGCCAGCTCACGATCGTTGCGGTATCGATCCAGGTGTTCGACCTCACCGGCTCGACGCTGGCGGTGGGGCTGCTCGGTCTCTCCCAGTTCCCGGCCCTCGTGGTGGGGTCGTTCCTCGGCGGCACTCTGGCCGATGCGATGGACCGGCGCCGCTTGCTCATGGCCACGCAGGTGTTCATGGCGGCTACCACCGCCGGTCTGGCTGCGAACGCCATGGTCGCCGCACCTCGCGCCTGGCTCATCTTCGCCTTGACCGCGGTGAACGCCTTTGGCTCGGCGATCGACTCGCCGGCCCGTACCGCCAGCGTCCCCAACCTCGTGAGCACGGAGCGTCTCCCGGCCGCATATGCGCTCCAGGTGCTCATGTTCCAATCGGCGCTCGCCGTCGGACCAGCGCTCGGTGGCCTGATCATCTCCCAAGTCGGCATCGCGGCGGCGTACTGGCTCGACACGGCCACCTTTGGCGTCGCCCTCGCGACGCTGTGGCTGATGGCGCCTCTCCGCCCCGAGGGCGGTGGCACCAGGCCCGGTTTCCGCTCCATCGGTGAGGGATTGCGCTTCCTGCGCCGGTCCCAGGCGCTGCAGGGCACGTTTCTCATCGATGTCAACGCCATGGTGTTCGGCATGCCGCGGGCGCTCTTCCCCGCATGGGGGCTGCAGACCCTGGGCGGCACCGAGGCCACCGTGGGCCTCCTCTACACGGCGCCCGGTGTCGGGGCGCTCCTTGCCGGGCTCTTCTCTGGATGGGTGTCTCGTATCCGTCGCGCGGGGTTGGCCACCATCGTCGCCGTGATCGCCTGGGGTCTTGCGATCACCGTCTTCGGTCTCACCACGAGCCTGGTGGCTGCCCTCATCGCTCTCGGTTTCGCCGGGGCGGCCGATGCGGCCTCGGCAGTGTTCCGGCAGACGATCCTCCAAGTGACGACACCCGACCGGCTGCGCGGGCGGCTGTCGGCGGTCCAGATCGCAGTGGTTGCGGGGGGACCCAGGGTGGGGGACGCCGAGGCCGGTGCCGTCGCCGCCCTCTTCAACCCGCGGGTTGCGGCCTGGTCCGGCGGTCTCGCCAGTGTGATCGGAGCCTTCGTCATCGCTGCGGTCTTCGAAGATTTCACGAGATGGACGATTCCCGATCCCACCGCAAAGCCGGACGATGAACCCTGACGGAACGACCCACACCGAGGGTTTCACCACTCCGGTCGGGCGGCTCGCAGTCCACCGCTTTGGTGCGGATCCGGTGCGTTGGGTTGCGCTCCACGGGTTCACGCTGGGTGGGCCGAGCCTGGGCTCGGTCGCTCGCCACCTGCCGGGAGCAACCCTGGCACCCGATCTCCCGGGTCATGGTGCGACCGATGTCGCCCCGATCGATCTGGGCGCGTCGATCACGGCACTCTCCGCGCTGCTGGCGGCCCAGACACCGCCACCGGTCCTCATCGGCTACTCGCAAGGCGGGAGGGTCGGCGTTCACATCGCCATTCGCTATCCAGATCTGCTGTCCGGCCTGGTGATGGTCTCGGCCTCCACCGGGCTGGCGGCGACCGAACGGGCGTCGCGGGCCATTCGCGATGCCCGCCGAGCGGACGAGATCGAGCGGATCGGTGTCGAGGCGTTCATCGACGGCTGGCTGGGAGCGTCCCTCACCGGCACCCGCCATCTCCCCCGCCACGTTGCCGTGCCCGATCGCATGCTCCGGGTGGGCAATACCGCAGCAGGTCTGGCAGCGGCGCTACGCGGTCTCGGTCAGGGTGCGGTGCCCCGTGTCGATCCCAGCGCAATCCCGGTTCCATCGCTGTGGATCGCCGGAAACGATGACGAGAGGTACCGCAGCCGGCTCGAGAAGGATGCCACTGCCGCCGGCGGGCAGTTCGTGACGGTGGCCGGTGGGCACAACCTCGTGCTGGAGAATCCGCAGGCGGTCGCCGGCGCCATCGTCGACTGGACGGACGGTGCGATGCGCGATCTCGCAGATTGATCTCACTCGGTGGCTCGCTTGACCACCTGATGCACGACGTCCACGAAGATCTCAGGGTGGGTCAAGACCGCTTCGTGCCTCCCATCGGGAATCGTGACGACGTCGCCGCCCGACAAGGTGGCAAGCGACCGTTGCTGGGCGACCCGGACGAGCTGGTCGCGCTCCGGGATCACCACGGTGATCGGTATGCCGAGCGACCCGATCCATCCGGTCGAGTCGAACCGTACTGCCGCCGATCCGGATGCATAGAACAACGTGGCGTCCCGGCGGCGCAGCCCCTCGTAGAACCAGCGACGGTGCCGTGCGTCGAGCCCGCCTGATGCCGCAACGATGCGAGTCGTCAACCTGGCGGCTTCGGTGGTGGTGATCCTCGCCAGCGATCGCCCCAGCCAGAAACCCACATCCACGATCGAACGAAAACGCGGGATCGGCGTGGCCGCAGTTGCCGCGAGCACGAGGGAGCCAACGAGTCCACTCCGGCGGCGGGCCAGCTCCTGAGCCACCATGCCGCCGAGGGAATATCCCACCACGGTCGCCTCGGTCACGTCGAGCGCATCGAGCACCCCCGCAACCTCCTCAGCGAGATCAGCAACCTCGAAGCGACCCCGGATCCAGTCGGACTTCCCGTGGTTGCGAAGATCCGGCACGATCACCCGGTACCGGTCTCCCAAGGGCGGAATGATGCGGTGGAAGGTCTGCTCCCCATCGAGGCTCCATCCGTGGATCAGCACGACCGGATGCCTCGCAACGGGTCCGGTCTCCCTGACGAAGAACTCACGCTCCCCCACGATGACGGTGCGTCCGGGGATACGCAGCGGACGTTGTTGTGGTGCGGGGTAGTCGATGGGCACCTCGGGACCGAGAATGCGCCACGCCAGCCAGGCGGCGAGCCCGGCACCGAGGGTGCGTGCGATACGTCTCACGCCGCCACCCTGATTCTCCCCGCCGGTCCATCGGAGAACTCGCGGGCAACGAGCCTACCGATACGCACCCCGCCGGCACCTTCCTCTGCCAGCGCTTGGAGCAGGGCATCGGCGAGCGGCGCCTCGACCGCGATGAGAAGCCCACCGGCGGTCTGCGCATCCGCCAGGGCGATGCGGATGCTCTCGGGGAGATCGCCAAAGGTGGTGAACCGGCGCACAGCTTCCAGATTGCGGAGCGTGCCACCGGGTACCACGCCGGCGGCGATGAGTTCCTCCACACCATCGAGGAGCGGGATGGCCGCGGCGGTGATCTCGGCGCTCACCCGTGAGGCGCGAATCAGCTCGCCGAGGTGACCGAGCAGACCAAAGCCCGTCACGTCCGTGGCGGCTCTCACCCCAATGCGCTGCATCGCCCTGGCGGCTCCTGCGTTGAGAGTGGTCATCACCGCAATCGCCGCCGCCGCTACGGACGGATCCACGTCCCCACGTTTGATCGCCGTCGCCACGATCCCGGTACCTATCGGTTTGGTGAGCACCAGCACGTCCCCGGGTTTGGCAGCGTCGTTGGTGATGAGGTCGTCGGGATGTACCAGACCGGTGACGGCGAGGCCGTACTTCGGCTCGGGGTCGTCGACGGTGTGTCCGCCGAGGAGCACACAGCCGGCTGCGGCGAGCACCTCGCTGCCACCCGCAAGCACATCACCGAGCAGCTCGAGCGACAGCGTCTCCCGGGGCCATCCCACGATGGAGAGTGCGGTGAGCGGCTGGGCCCCCATCGCATACACATCCGACAGCGCATTGGTCGCGCTGATCCGCCCCCAGGTAGCCGCATCGTCCACGATGGGGGTGAAGAAATCCACCGTTTGCACGAGATAGAGATCGTCGCGGAGGCGGTACACCCCGGCGTCGTCCGACTCGGCGATGCCGACCACGACCTCGGGAGCGGTGGGCAATGTGCTGTTCAATCGGCGCAAGACCTGCGCCAGCTCGTCAGGGCTGAGCTTGCACGCTCAACCGGCCCCGTGCGAGAACTCCGTGAGCCTCATGTCACCTCCTTCCAGCCGCCAGCCAGGGCGGTTCTCGGCGAGTGTACGGGCCGGATCTCGTGGCTCGATCGGCGCGATGCCCGACTCGACGTCGGGTCGTCGCAGCGTAAGATGCCGGTCGTTCGGGTTGACCCCGGACGAGCAGGCCCCCTCGTCCCCCCTGGGGGGCCTGTAGTGACCCCCCGATCCCGTCCATGTGGTGCCGCCGTCCCGATCGCGTCGTGTCCCGGCGACACGGGGCTTGGCGTTCCCCCCGGCACGGGGGCCATTTCCCGGCTCGCAGGTGGTGACGACGACCGTACGATGGTCGCCGCAAACCGCCGACACGCGAGGCCAGTGTGAAACTCCGCATGATACGACCGCGCATCATTGCAGAAGGTCTGCGTGATCTGGCGCGGCGCCGGCCCAACGAGGCCGAGATCTATATCGGAGCGCACGACGATGAGTGGAGAAACCTCGTCGTCGAGGATCCGCATTCGGCCGCCGACATCCTCGAGGCCCTGGAACCGGAGACGGCCGCCGAGTTGCTCGAGAAGTTCGGGGCAATCGACGTCGGCGAGGTCTTCGACGAGATGAACCCGGAGGCCGCGGCCGACGTCGTCGAGGTGCTGGAGATGGGGCGCGCCGCCTCCGTCGTCGCTGAGATGGATACCGACCAGGCGGCCGACCTGCTCAGTGCACTCGACGAGTCCGTGGCGAGCGATCTGCTCGATGCCATCGACGACGCCACAGCCGCCGAGGTCACGGCGCTGCTCGACTATCCGTCCGACAGCGCCGGTGGTCTGATGCGGACCGACGTCGCCGTGCTCCCCGTCGGCACCACCGCCGGTGAGGCCATCGAGGCGCTCCGCCGGCTGCACGACGAGCTGCGGTCGAACCTCATGTACGTCTATGTCGTCGATGAGATGAACCACTTGCTCGGGGTCGTCTCGTTCCGCGACCTCGTGTTCGCCCGCCCCGGCACCGGTCTCGATGAGGTGATGATCGCTGATCCGATCGCCGTCACCGTCGACACCGACCGCGAGATCGTCGGCGAGCTCATCCAGCGCTATCACCTGCTGGCGATCCCTGTGATCGACCATGAAGGCGTGCTCGTCGGAATGGTCAAGGTGGACGAGGCGATCCAGGCGGTGCAAGCTGAGGCCACCGAGGACATCGCAGCGATGGTGGGGGCCGGTGTCGAAGAGTCGGTCTACTCGCCGGTGCTGCTGTCTCTGCGCCGGCGGCTTCCGTGGATTCTCATCAACCTGGCAGGAGCCGGTCTGATCGCATTCGTCATCAGTCGTTTCGAGCGAGTCATCGAGACCGAGGTCTTGCTGGCGGCGCTCATGCCGATGGTCGCCCAGCTCGGTGGCAACACCGGGGCGCAGAGTCTTGCCGTGATGATCCGCTCCATGGCAGTCGGCGACCTTCCCCAGGGCCGGGCGGTGCGCGCCATCCGCCGGGAAGTCGCCGTGGCCCTGCTGCTCGCTCTGGTGATGTCGATCGTCTCCGCCGCAGTCGTGGTCGTTGCTTCGGGCAACGACCGGGTCGCCGTGGTGATGGGCATCGCTGTGTTCTTCGCCCTCGTCATCGGAGGATTCTCCGGGGCCGCCATCCCGGTGGTGCTGCGCCGTGCCGGGCTGGACCCGGCCCTCGCCTCGAACATCATCCTCACGGTGGCCATCGACCTGGTCGGGTTTGGCGGCTTCCTGCTCATCGCCCTCCTGCTGTTGTGAGCGACTACGTCTGATCTGTACCGGCCTGTTCAGGAGCCGAGGATGGTCACGCCATTCGCCTCGAAGGCACCCAGATAGCGGATCCGGAAGCCCTCCTCGAGGCGAACCAGGTAGTGGACGTTGAGGAGCTGCTGCTGCTCGTCGTCCAGCTCCTCGGCGGTGACGAAGTCGACGACCACCGGGCTGTCGACGACGTGCGCCTCGTATACCGGGGGAAACTCGTCGACGACATCTGCAATCACGTTCTGTAAGTCGATGTCGGTGAGAGACTCATAGGAGTCGGTGTCGAGCAGCACGACCACCGTATCGCCTTCTTCCCCGGGCGTGCGACTCACGATGGTGAATCCGGGAACTTCGAACGGAGCGGTCGTGGCCGGGAGCTGGGTGGTCGTCGAGGTTGCGGCCTCTGGCGTCGTCGCAGCGGTGGCATCCGTGTCGTCCGCACCCACCACCGTGGTTGCGCCGCCGGCGGGACCGGACGAACTCGTCGTGGTGGTCGATTCGGATCCGTCGTCACCAGAGCACCCGGTGACGACCACCATCCCAGCAATCAGCCACCCCGCGATCCGGATCACACGCCCCATGGAGGCGAGTCTAACTGGGGTGAGGTTTAGCGGTCTGTACGCCGCGCGGCCCAATCTGCATACTCGACTCCCTCCAGCCACAGCTCGTTGTTGACCACCCGAAACCGCGTTCTCACCTCGTCGAACAGCTCGGGGGATGGTTCGGCATCGAGACCCGCGATGGCCAGCTCCAAGGTGGGCCGCCACGCCCGAGCGCCAAACGCGACATCGATGCGGCTCCGCCAGTCGTCGGCGTCGACGATCCTGGCCGGGTCTGCCCAGAAGTCTCGCAGCTTGCGTGCCATCCCCAACGCCCGACGCACTGCCCTCGCTTGCTCCTTCGTCAAACCATCTGCGTTGAGATCCCCCGCCCAATCGTGGAACGCCTGCTCGTGCCAGCGGTCGGGTTCGGTGACTGTCCTGGCGTATAGCTCGTCGATGGCGGCCAGCAGTCGCAGGGTGGACGTCACGGTGTCGCGGTTTCCCGAGCGACGAGCTGTGCCAGCGCACCGGCGAGTGCGGCCGTCAGCGGCCCGGGCTGCTTGGCCGCATCCCCAATCGCACCAACCGGACGCACCTCCGACAGTGTCGACATCACGATCACCTCGTCCGCGGCGAGTACATCAGCGAGCCGGAATCGGCCCGGGTGCGGCTCGAGCCCCACTTTCGGGGCGATGTCGAGCACGGCGCCGGCAGTGACGCTGGCCAGGACCCCGAGATCCGGGTGGGGGTGATGCAGCGCCACACCGCTCATCCAGGCAATGCTGTACGTGGGGCCCTCCAGCACGTGCTCGTCGGCGCCCAGGAGCAAGGCGTCGTCATACCCGGCGGCGGTCGCCGTGAGCCGAGCTGCCATGTTGGGCGCATATGACAGTGTCTTGGCGCCGGTCAGCTCCGACCACCGGCCCCCGGGATGCCAGGGCGCCCGAACGGGGAGCAACCGCGCGGGTGCCGACAGATCCGGGAGCTCCTCCGCAAAGACGACCGTTGTCGACTTCACCCCAGGATCGGCCGCATCCCGTCCACCGGTGACGTACAGCTTCACGGCCACGTCACCGGCAGTGGCCACCTTGGTCACCCAGCGCTCCAGATCGTCTCGATCCGGAAGCGGCATCCGCAGCAGGTTGGCGCTGTGTTCGAGCCGGTCCAGGTGCTGGGACATGCGGAATGGGACACCGCCGTACGACCGTAATGTCTCGAAACACCCGTACCCTCGCTGGAAGCCGATGTCGAACACCGAGACGGCGGCCCCCGCCGGATCGACCGGCTCCCCGTCGACGAGCACGGGGCCCACGGACCCGCTCACGGTGTGCGATACGCGTTGGTGATGGGAAGCCGCCGATCCCTACCGAAGGCTTTCCGTGTGATCCGTACTCCCGGGGCGGCCTGTCGACGCTTGTACTCGTTCCTGTCCACCATGGCCGCCACCCGTCGCACCAGCTCCGCACCCAATCCCTCGGCGACGATCTCACCGACGGCCATGTCCAGCTCGATGTAACGACGCAGCACGGCATCGAGTACCTCGTATTCCGGCAGCGAGTCGGTGTCTTTCTGATCGGGACGCAGCTCGGCCGACGGCGGCTTGTCGATGATGGTGCGCGGGATCACCTCGTCTTGTTGGTTACGCCACTCGGCAAGCCGGTAGACGAGCGTCTTGAACACATCCTTCAGAACGGCAAAGCCACCTGCCATGTCGCCGTACAGCGTGGCGTAGCCGACGGCCATCTCCGACTTGTTGCCGGTGGCGACCACCATGCCCCCGAACTTGTTGGAGATCGCCATCAGTATCGCCCCGCGGATGCGCGCCTGGAGATTCTCCTCAGCCACACCCATGTCGGTTCCGGCAAAGGCGACCTCGAGCGCCTCGAGGAACTCAGCGAACACCGGGTCGATGGGGATGATGTCGAAGCGTATGCCCAACCGCTTCGCCAGGTCCTCGGAATCGGTGATCGACCCCTCCGAGCTGTACCGTGTCGGCATCGTGATGCCCCACACTGCGCCCGGTCCGAGGGCGTCGGTTGCGATCGCCGCTGTGAGAGCGCTGTCGATACCCCCGCTCAGCCCGATCACGACGTCGGAGAATCCGTTCTTCTCCACGTAATCACGGAGCCCGGTCACCAGGGCCGTGTAGACCTCCTCCTCCATGTTCATCGTGGGAACGATCACCGGCGCTGGGATGCTCACCTTCGCCTCGGAACGAGACGGGGTGACAGAAACCAGCTCTGCGGGCTCCCCCGCCCGTCCCGGTGGCACCGGCACGTCGACCACGAAGTGATCCACTGCGAATTGCGGTGCGCGATGGATGAGATCGCCGCTGCTGTCGATCACCATGGAGTCACCATCGAAGACGAGCTCGTCCTGCCCCCCAACCATGTTCAGGTAGACGACGGGTACGCCGGAGCGGCGAGCCTCGGCGGAGAGCAAGCCGGCTCGCTCGCCGGCCTTGCCCACGTGATAGGGCGACCCGTTGATGTTCAGCAGGATCTGCGCACCCGCAGCCGCCTGGTGGGCGGGCGGGCCGGTGGGTGACCAGATGTCCTCGCACACCGACACACCAGCGGTGACACCGGCAATGGACCACAGCGTGGTGCGTTGCCGACCGACCGCAAAGTAGCGGGCCTCGTCGAAGACTCCATAGTTGGGGAGGAGCACCTTGTGATACACCCCGACCACAGAGCCGCCGGCGACGACGGCCGCAGCGTTGGCGATACGTCGCGACACCGCATCGTCGCTGGTCGCGCCGGCGACCCGATCGACGAACCCCACCACCACCGCGACCTGCCCGGACTGTGCCGCGATGCGCTCGAGAGCCTCGCGGTTCGCCTCGGTGAATGACCCGCGAAGCAGCAGGTCCTCGGGTGGGTAGCCACAGATGGCGAGCTCGGGGAGAAGGAGCACGTCGGCGTCCACCCCGTCGGCGTACGCCATGGACTCGAGGATCTTGGCCGTGTTCCACTCGAAATCACCGACCCGCGTGTCGATCTGGGCGCACGCAACCCGGAGCTGGCTCATCGGTGGTCAGCCTAGATGCGCCGGTGGCCGGGACGAATCGCAGTCATCCGGCTTGGCGCGCACGCAGGCGATCACACCCGGCCATCGTCTCTGCGATGAGGAAATCGACCACGCGCTGCAACGCTTCCTCCTGGCTGGCGCCCGCGGCGAGACTCTCGTTGTAGATGGCGAGCTGCCGGTCGGCGCTGGTGCCACGCTCGAGAATGTTCGTGCCGTGCTCGATTTCCTCCGCGATACCCATCGCCACAGCGTCCTCTGCAACGAGCTCCTGGATCTCCTTGTAGAGATCGGCATAGGACACGACCTCGTGACAGCCGAAGTCGACCAGCCCCTCGGAGATCCCATAGCGCTGCGCCCGCCACCGGTTCTCGCTGAGCAACATCCTCGAGTAGATGCGCCACCGCTGATTGGCCTGGCGCATCCTGAACAGCATGCTGAGAAGACCCAGATACATGGCCGCAACGGTTGCGGCGTCGTCGATGCTGGTGCAGACGTCCGCTATCCGCATCTCCAGCGTCGGGTACCGATCGCTCGGTCGAACGTCCCACCACAGCTTGGTGGCATCCTCGATGACGCCGGCATCGACGAGCACGGCGACATGACGTCGGTAGTCCGCCCAGCTGTCGAACTCGTCGGGCATGCCGGTGCGGGGCAGCGCCCGGAACACCGAGGTGCGGTAGCTGTGCAGGCCGGTGGCCACGCCACCCCAGAAGGGCGAGGAGGTGGAGATCGCGAGGAAGTGAGGAAGGAAGTACGTCACCTGGTTCATGAGATCGATACGGAGGTCCTCGTCCTCGATACCGGCGTGAACGTGCATCCCCGAGATGAGCAGCCGCCGGGCCACGCCTCCCATCGCCTCCGCAAGAGCGTTGTACCGCTCCTTGTCGGTGTTGAGCTGTTCCCACCACGCGGAGAATGGGTGAGTCGAGGCCGCGATCGGCGCCAATCCGTATTCGGCGGCGATGTCGGCCACGGCCACTCGCATCGCAGCGAGCTCGCTGCCGGCTTCCTTCACCGTTGCGGCCACGGGGGTGCCCACCTCGACTTGGGAGCGCATGAACTCGGGTCCGACCTGACCTTCGACCACGTCTGCAATCTGGCTCATAAACGATCCAGGGAGGTCCCGGACGAGATCCCGGGTCTCGACGTCGACGATCATCAGCTCTTCTTCGATACCGATGGTGAAGGATGGACGATCCATCCTGGCCTCCTCGTTGAATCGGTGTGCGGTTGTCAACCTACCGCACCCGTGTTACTTGATGCGATCGACTCACGAGCACGAAGCTCCCGGTAGCTACAATGCGCCGCTCATGGGCCGCACCGCAACCCTCCTCGATCTGGCTGCTGCCGTGGCGCCGGGAGCCATCGACCTGCGTCGCGAGATCCACCGTCACCCGGAAACAGCTTGGGATGAGACGAATACGACTCGTCTGGCAGCCGAGGCGCTGCGAGCTTCCGGCCTCGAGCCCCGGATCCGGGACGACGGCATCGGGCTCTGGGTCGACGTGGGTACCGGTGATCCCAAAATTGCTTTTCGCAGCGACCTCGATGCCCTGCCGCTGCACGAGGCGACGGGCCTCGAGTTCAGCTCGGTCAACCCCGGTGTGATGCACGCCTGCGGGCACGATGTCCACACCGCAGTGGGCGTCGGCATCGCGATCGCACTGCACCGCATGGACCCGCTGCCGGGAGCGGTCCGCATGCTCTTTCAGCCCGCAGAGGAGCACATTCCCGGTGGCGCTCTCACCATGGTCAACGAGGGTTTGGCGAGCGGCATCGATACCATCGCCGCATTCCACGTCGATCCCACCATGCCCCCCGGCACGATCGGCCTGCGCAGCGGCCCCATCACCGGTGCCGCCGACCGGGTGGTCGTGCGGCTCTTCGGTCCCGGTGGTCACACCTCGCGCCCTCATCAGACAGTCGACCTGGTGGCAGTAGCGGCACACATCGTCCTCACGGTGCCCGAGCTGCTGCGTCGCACGATCGATCCCCGCGAACCGCTCGCCATCGTGTTCGGCCGCATCACCGGAGGCCGCGCCGACAACGTCGTCCCCAGCGAGATCGAGATGGGCGGCACGATACGTTTGTTCAATCTCGACGTGTGGCGTGACATGCCAAAGCGCATTGAAGAGGTGATCGTCGATGTCGCCGCCACGCACGGAGCGCAGGTCGAAGTGGAGTATCTCCGAGGGTCCCCTCCGGTGGTCAACCACCCCGCCGTCATCGATGCTTTCGCCGTCGCCGGGCGCGCCATTCTCGGTCGCGACGCCGTGCGTCCCTCGCATCAGAGCCTGGGTTCTGAGGACTTTTCCTGGTTCCTCGAATCGGCGCGCGGCGCTCTGATCCGGTTGGGTTGTGCCGTCGACGGTCCCACCGTGGACCTCCACTCGCCGACATTCGACGCCGACGAGCAGTGCATCGAGCCCGGCATCGCCATAGGCGCTGGTGCGATCTTGGAGCTGATGCAGGTCGGCGCCCTGGAACGCTAGAGCAGCATCGGATCAGCCGGCGACTCAGTCGAGCACCAGCAGCCCCTCGGCTTCCATGGCCGCGAGCATCGCTTCCTTGTCATCGGTGCGGACCGAGACGGTGAGCACGCCCCCGCCGCCGTGGGGGGCGTGACGCAGCTGGAGGTCGCGAACGTCGACCCCGCTCGCCTCGAACGCCCGACCCACTCGCGCCAGCTCACCCGGCCGGTCGGCGAGTGCCACCTGCACCGCCGCCGTCGGAGCCGCCAGCGTACGCCGGGCGGCACGGGCCGTGTCGAGCACCCGGGCCACATCATCGATCCTGCGACCGTCGAGAGCCGAGGCGACGTGGTCCAACCGGTCGACGTACTCGCGGAGAACCGAGACCACCTCGCTGCGATTGGCATCGAGCACCTCCAGCCACAATCCCGGCTCCGAGGCGGCGACTCTGGTGAGATCTCGGAAGCTTCCGGCTACGAGGTCGAGGGCCTGGGTGCGCGCCATCGCCTCGTTCATCAGCGTAGAGGCGAGCAGCTGCGGGACATGGGAGATCGCCGCTACGGCGCTGTCGTGGTCGGCTCCGCGCATCCGTATCGGCCGCGCACCGGTCTCGGCGACGATCGACTCCACCGTGGCGACGTCGGCTGCTGCTGCGCCGTCCGGCACCACGACCCAAGCCCCACCCCGAAAGAGCGACCCCGAGGCGGCAGCAGGTCCGGAGGTCTCCCGCCCGGCCATGGGATGTGTACCAACAAACCGGGGAAAGCGGTTGACGGCGAGGATGGGGGCCTTGACCCCTGCGACGTCGATGACGAGCCCGATGTGGTCGGCCGCTTGCGCATCGGTGACTTGCGCCAGGATCGCACGCGGTGGCCCGGCGAGGACGAGAACGTCTACGGCGGCGGTCAGCAGATCCCCATACCCTGCCACCGGCTCGACGGCGCCGGCTGCGGCGGCGGCTCCGAGCGCCGCGGGATCGGGATCCCAGCCGAGGGGCCTGCGATGATCGAGCGCCAAACCAATCGAGGCTCCGATGAGACCGGTCCCGGCGATCCCGATGCGCCCCGAGCTGCGTGTCATGGCTGTGTGCGGTTACAGATCGAGGTGCATCACGGCGGCGAGCTGACGCACTTGGTCCATGAGGACAGCGAACTCGCGCGGCAAGATGGCTTGAGCGCCGTCGACGAGCGCGGTCTCCGGCGACGGGTGCACGTCGACCATGAAACCGTTGGCCCCGCTGACCACTGCGGCTCTGGTGAGGGGCGCCACGAGGTGCCGGTGCCCGCCGGAGTGCGACGGATCGATGATCACCGGGAGGTGGGAGAGCTCCCGCAGCACCGGTGCGGCGGAGATGTCGAGCGTGTTGCGGGTGGCAGTCTCGAAGGTGCGGATGCCCCGCTCGCACATGATGACGTTGTGGTTGCCCTCCTTGTAGATGTACTCCGCAGCGTTGAGCCATTCCTCGATCGTGGCAGTGAACCCGCGCTTGAGCAGCACCGGACGCTGCTGTTTGCCCAGCTCGCTCAGCAACGTGAAATTGGCCATGTTGCGGGTGCCGACGCGGATGAGATCGGCGTACCCGGCAACCAGCTCGACATGCCTCGGATCGACCACCTCGGCGACGAAGGGAAGCCCGAACTCCTCCCGCGCCTCTGCCAGCAGCTTCAGCCCTTCCTCTTCGAGTCCCTGGAAGGAATACGGTGACGTACGTGGCTTGAAAGCGTCGCCGCGAAGAATGGTGGCACCGGCGGCGGCCACGGCTGCGGCGGCGGTGAAGAGCTGGTCGCGGCTCTCGACCGCGCACGGACCGGCAATGACCGCAAAGTGGTCGCCACCGACGGGCACGCCGCTGACGTCGACGACGGTGTCCTCGGCCTGGAAGTCCCGGCTGACGAATTTGAACGGCTTGAGCACGGGCACCGCTCGCTCGACCCCGGACATCGCCTCCCACGGAATCTGCTGGATGAGTGTCCGGTCGCCGATCGCACCGATGACAGTGCGTTCCTTGCCTTGCGAGACGTGAGCTGCGCCGCCGACGGCTTCGAGACGCTCGACCACGTGAGCAACGTCGTCTGCGGTGGCCGATGCATGCATGACGATGATCAACGACTCGTCTCCCATGGGGCTCGTCACGGCTACCTCCGGCGCAGCATGGTAGGTCGCTGCGACCTAGCTGTGGCTGCCACCAGCCCACCATCGGAACGGGTGCTAGCTGGCAGCTAACGCTTGCTGTAGTTAGCACTGTGTTGTATGATTGCAAGCGTGAAACAATCGTTGTCGGAGTTGGGGGAGTTCATCCGGGATCATCGACAGCGCAGTGCCATGTCGCTGCGCAAGCTCGCCGAGACCGCAGGAATCTCCAACCCGTATCTGAGCCAGATCGAGCGTGGACTGCGCAACCCGTCCGCCGAGATCCTCAAGTCGATCGCACGTGCCCTGTCGATACGCGCCGAAGCGCTGTATGAGAAAGCAGGTCTCATCGAGGGCTTGGAGCAGCCGGACGTTCTCGAGGCGATCGGCGCCGACACCATATTGAGTTCATCGCAAAAACAGGCGCTGACGCAGATCTACCTGAGCTTCGTCGGCGACACAGCAGAGGAGAGCACCTAGATGTTCGATACCCAAAAGAAGATCGTGATCAAGGCCGTTCACTCCAGCCTCGGCGCCCCGGTCGTGGCGCGCCGCATGGCCGAGGAGTACATGTCCAAGGTCTCGGAGATCGCCGACCGCATCGTCGAGCAGGCGCAGAGCCGGTACGACGAATCGGCAAAGGAGGGCGCCAAGATCGCCAAGCGGTTCCAGAACGGCACCGTGGTCGAGGAGATCCAGCACCGGGTCGACATGGACAAGGTCCAGGACCGAGTCGGCAAGCTGCGCGACCAGCTCGACGCTGCACTGGACAGCTGGCGAGAGAACTTCACGCCGAGCGAGGGGAAGCCGGCGCCGGAGAAGGTGGCCGTCGAGGGCCCGAAGACGGTCGGCAAGAAGACGCCTGCCAACAAGCCGGCCACGAAGACGTCAGCCAAGAAGACCCCGGCGAAGAAGACGACCGCGACCAAGACGACCGCCGCCAGGACGACCGCGGCGAAGCGGACGACAGCCAAGTCGGCGGCAACCACGACGAGTGGCGCCAAGAGCACCTCGTCCGAGACGGCGGCGTCGAAGTCTTCCGCAACCAAGAAGACGCCGGCTGCCAAGAAGACCACGGCACGCAAGCCTGCGGCCGCCAAGAAGTAGCGGCTCACCCGAACACGAACCGTCGCAACGGGCCCCGGCAGCACTGCCGGGGCCCGCGATCGTGTTGGAGCGGCGACGGTGTACACCCGACGATCACGGCGCACCAAAGTGTTCGCCGCACACCGAGACGATCGCCGCCGCAGCCGGGATCAGTGGGCGACGACCGGATCCAAGTCCTTGGCGTGATCGACCCAGCGCTCCACCATCCCCAGCGTGGGCAGCCTCCGCACGAGACGCTTCTTGGCGTTGACCTCGATCATCGTGGTGAGCAGGTTGGCGGCGTTGCGTCGTCGCAGCTCGCGTACGGTGTCCACTCCGGCAGCTTCGAGCAGATCGGAGTATTCCTCGCCAACCCCCTTCACCCGCATGAGGTCGGCACGATTCACCCACGCCAGTACCTGCTGCTCGGAGAGTCCGGTTGCCTCAGCGACGGATCTGCGGCCGGCTCGGGTGGCCGCAGCTCTCAGCAACGCTTCCGTGGTCCTGATGCGTGCCTTGCGAAGCTTGGTCGCCTGAGCGTGCCCGATTCCCTCGATCGCATCGATTGAGGCCATCGTCCGTCCTTCCCGTCGAGCTGGTGGCGTCGGCGCCCCCCGTAGGTTGGCCAAGCGAGCATACCCGCGGCCCCGGCGGCCCCGCCAAGAGACCCCGGCGCCGCCCACCCGTTCTGGGTTTGCCTTCTCAACGGCGCGGCGCCACCGCCGCCAGGGCCTCCGGAGTGTCCACGATGGGAGGCGGCACCTGGTCGATCCACACCTCGTGGATCCATTCCCGGTGTGACTCCAGAGCGTTCGTCAGCGAAGCGGTGCGCTCGACGCCGACGAGCCGGGGCCACAACCACCGAGCCAGCACGACCGGCTCGCCGAGGGCATAGCGATACTTCGGTACCACGGCGGGGCGGTCCGTCGTGGCCGCCGCCTGCAGGAGCGTATCGACCACACTGGATGACACCCCGGGACGGGCGGCATTGACGACGAGCGCCGCCTCGGTCTCGCTCTCCCGCTGCAGCAGATCGAACCCGGTGCGCAGCGAGGAGGCCGTGCCCTCGCGCCACTCCGGATCGATGATGACCGTGAAACCGGAGTAGTCGATCCGATCGACGATCGTTTCCGCACCCTCTCCGAGGATCAGGAGACCCTCACCCAGCTCCCAGCCCCGCACCTGTGTCAAGACATGGTCGAGCAACGTGGTGCCACCCCACCTCGCCAGCCAGCGGCCATCGGGAAACCCCCTTCCCGGCTCGGTCGCCACGACGACCGGCCGCACCCCGTCCGCCATGTCAGACGTCGGCGGGCTTGAAGACACGCCGGCCGACCAGCCGCGCCCACCACAACACGAGCGAGCCGGCCACGAGCACCGCCGTGGCCAGCAGGTGGTACCAGGTGTCCCACTCGAACTCCCGGATCGACCAGCTGTAGAGGAAAGCGAGAGCGGCCAGCGTGAGCTGCAGTGCACCGGTGGTGACGAAGATGGCACGGCCGCCCGGGCGGGCCAGCACGAGGATTCCGGATATGGCCCACGCCAGCAACACCGCCCCCACCCAGCGCAGTCCGCCGAGCTGCGATGACGTTTCGTCACTCAGACCGATGACGTCGAAGAAGGTGGCTGGGAAGATCACCAATGGCAGTGCGAACAACAGGTTGATGAAGATGTACACCACCATGGCGATGTTGAGCACGCCGGTGGCATCCCGCTTGCGCTTCGGCAAAGTGGTGTCGGCGGCATCGACCGGAATCGGCTCGAGCGGCTCGCCGCCCACTGGTTCGTGATCCATCAAGCCTGCTCCGTGTCTCGTGGGTGCGGCTGTGCCATCCGTTGCGTCGCCGTGCCCTTCGCCGTCGGCTTCAACGTAGCCGCTCAGGGGGACGGGGCGCCGTCGCCGGAACCTTCTGTGCGGGAGGCAGCGGCAAAGCGCTGCATGTTGATCCAGTCCTCGAAGTCGCGTCGCGAGATCCGCCACTCACGCCCGAACTTCACCCCGGGCAGGGTTCCCGAACGCAGCTGGCTGGTCACCACGAAGGCCGACACGTCCATGTACTCGCAGATGTCGGGAACCGACAACCATTCCTTGTCCAACTCGACGCGGATGCGCTCCATACCCAGCAGGCTATGACTCGGAGACGGGTTCGGCAAGGACGGCGAACCAGGATCACCACGCCAACGAGGGCCGCTCTTGCGAACGACCCTCGATCTCGGCCCCGTACCGGGTGCCGGTAGCACCGGCTTCTCCGCCCGCTACTAAAGCCGTCCGGAGCTTAGGGCAAGAGGCGAGGGCTCTGCCGGGGAACGACCGATCACTCGCTCACCAGCTGCCCGCTGCGGGCGGCGACCACCTTCTCCTTGGTGGGGCGGGAGAGGATGTATGCGGAGATGGCGGCGGCCGTTGCGGCCATGATCATGCGTCCCCACAACGAGGTCACGGCGATGGTCATCGTGACGGCAAACGTGACTGCAATGGTGGCGATGGCGTAGATCTTGGCCTTGCGGGGTACGCCGAGCCCGGCCCGGTAATCGCGTAGTGCGGGGCCAAAGCGGGGATGCTCGATCAACCAGCGGTACATCCGATCGTTCGACCTGAAGAAGAAGTACGCGGCGATGATGATGTTGATGGTGGTGGGGAGAACAGGGATGAAGATGCCGGCGATGCCCAACGCCAGGAAGATGAAGCCGAGCACCGAGAAGAGGACCCGGACGGATCGCTTGTCGGACACCTGAGCTTGGTCCACCATGGCGTCAGACTATCGACCAACTGGCCCGACGGGCAGTCGGGCGTGCGAAACAACAATCGCAACCATGCACGATCTCCTGTTCCCTGCCACCGACTCCGGAGTGCTGGCGCAGCTCCTTGTCATCGCCGCGGCGGCGATCACCGCGCTCGTCGTACTGCGTCGCCAACCGGAGTGGCGTACGGTCGTCGTGGGTCTGTGGCTCGTCGGGTACGGAGCAATCGGGTTGCGCGCCCTGCATTGATCGCCATGACGCCGCCATGGCTCTTTACGATGCGCAGCCGTGGACCGGAGGCGCAATCCGTACATCTACATCTCGGGCATCTTCGCTGCGGCCTGGGTCACGGCCAATTACTTCCGTCCCGACAGCGATTTCGTGCTGTTCCCCGTGCTGATCGCCTTCTCGGTACCGGTCGCCTACCGGTTGGCCGGCGGCCCTCTGCCACGGCCGGTGGCGACAGGAGCTGGAGCCGCAGGTGCGATCAACACCGCGGTGATCGCGCTCGTCCTCAACCTCTTCGGCGGTCTCGGCAGTGCCCGACTCCTGCCCGCGCTGGGTCCCGTGGGCCAGGCGATCGTGCTCGGGCTCGGCGGCGCGGCCCTCGGAGTGCTCGTGTCCGTGGAGCGGGGTCAGCCGAGCTCTTGATCGACCGCACCGGTGGTGAGTGGCTCGATGAGCTCCGGGACGTTGTTGGCCACTTTGTTCACGAGCGTCGAGACCGGGTGCACGTCCATGATCTCAGGATCGGCGGGACGTAAGAGGGCTTGTGCCCTCGCGGGATCCTGCATGTCTCGGTCGAGCCACATCGACCACGCGGTTGCCGGGAGGATCACCGGCATGCGGTCGTGGATGGACCGGACCTTGGCGTTGGGGGCTCCGGTGAGGATCGAGCAGCTGCGCACTCGCTCGTCAGTTTCGGGATCTCGCCACGTCGCCCACAGCCCGGCGAGGGCCAGCGGCTGCTCCACCCCATGCACGTAGTGGGGCAGCTTGCCCTTGGGCCGTGGTTGCCACTCGTAGAATCCCTCCGCCGGGATCAGGCAACGTCGTTTGGCGAATGACTCACGAAACGTGCTCTTCGTTGCTGCGGTTTCGCTGCGGGCGTTGATGTTCTTGGCGGCGATTCGTCGGTCCTTGGCCCAGAACGGGATCAAGCCCCAACGAAATGACCCGAGCAGCCGCTCTCCGTCGTGTTCGGCGACGGCGTAGACCGGGTCGGTCGGGGCCACGTTGTACGAGGGGGGCAGCCGGTCGGCGACGATGCGATCCACGTCGAAGAGCTCGGCATAGGTCTCCGGCTCCGCCGACTGCACGAACCGGCCGCACATCAGCCACACCTCCGCGCCGCGAGAAGACCCAGCGGCGGACCACCACACAAGAAGGTCTCTCTCCGGTGCGCCGATGCGCGGACCCAGCCCGCTTGCCCGGCCGGTGGCCCCAGCTCCGAACGGCTCATTGTTCGCCTCCATCCCCCAGTTATTTCCATGGCGCTAGCCCTATGTCATTTGTTCGCAGCATCGGCTAGCTTTCGCCCAGGTGCCTGCAATCTCCCTCGATCGCGTCTCGAAGACATTCGGACCCAAGCTCGCCGTCGACGAATTATCGCTCGAAGTCGGCGAGGGGTCGGTCGCGGTGCTGCTCGGGCCCAATGGTGCGGGCAAGACCACGACGGTCCGCCTCATCACCGGAGCGCTCCGTCCGGATACCGGCACGATTCGCGTTGCGGGCTTCGATGCCTCCGCAGAGGGTGGGGAGGTCCGCAAGCGTTGTGGGGTCGTGCCCCCGAAACCGGCGATGTACGACCGCCTCACCGGACGGGAGAACCTGCGCTTTGCGGCCGACGTGTTCCGCACCGGACGAACGAGGATCGAGGCCACCGCCGAGAAGTTCGGCATCGCCCATGCGCTCGACGACAAGGTCGGGGGCTACTCCACCGGGATGCGTACCCGTTTGGCCTTGACCAGGGCCTTTCTCCACGATCCAGAGATTCTTCTTCTCGACGAGCCGACGGCAGGACTCGATCCCGAATCGGCACGTACCGTGCTCTCGCTCATCATGCGTCTCGCCACCGAAGGGCGCACCGTGGTGCTGTGCACCCACCTCCTCCACGAAGCCGAGGGCGTTGCCGATCTCGTCGCCATGATGGCGGCCGGACAGGTGCGGATCATGGGCAGCCCCGACGAGCTGGCCGCACGATTCATCGGTACCCCGCGGGTGGTCATCGATGTGGCGGAACCACACAACCTCAACGGTTTCACCAAGATGAATGGCTTCGAGGTCGAGGCCGACAACGGCCGCGGCCGCATGACGCTGCGCCTCGAGTCGCTGGAGCTCATCCCCGACATCGTCGACAGGCTGGTCGCCTCCGGCGCCAGGGTACGGCGGGTGGAGCCGCTCGGCGCCACGCTCGAGGACGTGTACTTCGAGGCACAACGCCAAACGAGGGCGTGGACCGGTGAATGACGCCACCACCGTCGGCTCACTCCGTCTCGCCTGGACGGTAGCCAGGGTCGATCTGCTGCGTCTCTTCAAGAGCCGTGACTACTGGGGCCCGCTCCTCATCGTGGGCATGGTGTTCTTCGTCGCCATCCCTGCCGTGGCGCTGATGACCGTCACCCGCATCGAAGCCTCACCGCTGCTGATGCAAGTGGGTGAGGTGCTCGACGGACTGACCACACGTCTCGACGATCGCACTCAGGCACTTCCGGCGCAGGGTCGTACTGCGTTTGCGCTTGCCGTGTTCCTCCTCGCCCCGATCGCAGTGGTGGTCCCGCTGACCGTGTCCTCGGCGGTGGGCGCCCAATCCATCGTTGGAGAGCGGGAACGGGGCACCGGCGAGTTCCTGGCCCACTCACCGCTGACGGTCGGGCAGATCTACCTCGGCAAACTGCTGGCCAGCCTCATCCCCGGATACCTGGCGACGCTCGGTGGGTTCGGTCTCTATTCGCTGGTGGTCAACGTGATGGCCGGCGACACCGTCGGACGCTGGTTCTTCCCAACACCCGGCTGGTGGGCGCTCGTCCTGTGGGTGCTGCCACCGTTCCTCGCCATCGCCGTCGCCATCATCGTGCGACTCTCGGCCAAGGTACGAAGCACCGCAGCCGCCCAGCAGGTGGCCAGCCTGGTCTCGCTGCCCGTGATCATCATCGCCTACGGCATCGCCGGTGGTGCCGTCCTCGATCCGACCCGGGCCGCGGTTTTCATCGGTGCCATCGCGTGGGTGGGTGCTGCCTACGCCCTCATCCGCGGCCGCCGCGCATTTCAGCGGGACGTCCTGCTCGGTCTCGGCGACGAGGGCTAGCTCTCGACCGCGACGCCGGCCGTCGCCGATGCTGATCAGCGAGCCGGCGATTGGCTGGCGATCCGCCGGGTCCGAGCCGGCTACGGCGCAACTGCCGGTCGCGAACGTCGTTTGCGACGGCGAGTCGTGCCTCCGGGGCGGGGCTCCCACCTGAACCAGCGGAGCGCCAGCACCGTGGCGCCGATCCCCCATACCGCCATGACGGCCAGACTCGTCCAGTTGAAGTGGCCGAGCCAGCTCGACTGCTCGGCGACCACCGCCGGATTGAAGCCGTCCTGGAAGGCCACGGCGAAGTGCTTGAGTGGGAAGATGCTCGCCACGGTGTCGAGCCACGCCGGGGCGTTGTCGCCCGGGGGGATGAAGATGTCAGAAATGAAGGCCAGGGGTAGCAGCGTGGCATTCGCCACGGCAGGTGCCGAGTCACCCGAGTCGACGAGCGCCGCAACCAGCATCCCCAGGGCCGCAAAACACGCGATCCCGACGAGAAAGGTGACGATGAGCGCAGGCACCGACTCGGCGAAGATCTGCAGCCCGTACAGCACCACGCCGACCACCAACATCAACCCCGCCGAGATGACCGCGAGGTAGGCGCCCGAGCCGACGCGCCCGGCGATGTAGATCCATGGTGGGAGCGGTGTTCCCCGCATCCGTTTGAGGATGCCCTCGTCTCTGGCGATGGCCGTGCTCACCGAGAGGTTGGTGTACGTCGCGGAGACAGCCCCGAACACGGCCAGCGCCGGGGCGTAGAACTGTGCCGTCGTCACCCCGAGCCCGCCGATCTCGTCATTGCCGAAGACCAGAGTGAACACGATCAGGAACATCAGTGGAAACACGATGGTGAAGAAGGCTGCGACCGGTGTCCGCCAGAAGATCGTGTTCTGGTATCTGATCTGCGCCAACAGCTGTGCGGCGGCCGTCTTCGGGCTCATCCCGCATCCTCCCCGACCAACTCCAGGTAGACGTCCTCGAGGGTCGGCTGTGCCACCGAGAGATTGACCAGTGCGACACCGCGCTCGAGTGCCCATCCGGTGAGCGCATGCAAGGTTCTCTCCGGCTCATCCGTGGTCACGGCCACGACGTGGTCGGGGGAGGTGGAGAAATCGAAACCGACCGGAAGTTCGATGGGCCCCGGATTCGTCAGCCGGAACGAGATGCGGTATCCGGCCGACATGCGGTCACCGAGTCCATCCGGCGTGCCTTCGGCCACGATGACTCCCTTGCTGATGATCGCCACCCGGTCGGCCAGGTGTTGCGCCTCGTCCATGTAGTGCGTCGTCAGCAGGATCGTCTTGCCCAGGCTGCGCAACCCGTCGACAACCGTCCACGCCTGACGACGTGCCGAAGGGTCGAAACCGGTCGTTGGTTCGTCGAGGAACAGCAGATCCGGGTCGCCCACGAGACCAAGCGCCAGCTCCAGTCGCCGCCGCTGCCCGCCGGAGAGCTGCTTGATCCGGGTATCGGCCTTCTCATTGAGCCCCACCAGCTCGATGAGATGTCGTGCCGGAATGCGCTTTGGGTAGATGCCACCGTAGATCTCGAGGGCCTCGGTGATCGTCAACTCCTTCTCGATCGCCTCCGTCTGGAGCACGATGCCGATCCGGGAACGGAATCTCGCACCGGCAGTACCCGGGTCGAATCCCAGGACGCTCACCTCTCCAGCGTTGCGGATGCGATGCCCCTCCAAGATCTCGACGGTGGTCGACTTGCCGGCGCCGTTGGGGCCGAGCAGCGCGAAGACCTCGCCTTGCGCCACCTCGAGATCGATTCCGGCGACCGCTTCCAGATCTCCGTAGCTCTTGCGCAGACCACGCACCTCGATGACCGCCACACCATCCTCCTCTGCGCGGAGCCTACCGGGGACGGTGGCAGTGTCCGCTAGCGCGAGGCTGCACGCTACGTTGCCTCCGATGGCCGACGACCCGGGCTTCTTCGGACCCGACTCGATGATGTGGCGGATCAACCGCGAGGTGACCACGCTGTTTGGTGGAGCCCGCGCGCTGCTCATGCATGCAGCCCATCCGTTGGTCGCAGCCGGTGCCAGACAAACCGGCGGGTACCGCCGCGACCCGTGGCTGCGGCTCATCCGCACCCTCCAGCTGCAGAACCTCGTCACGTTCGGGCCGAAGATCGCGGCCCAAGAGGCTGCAGATCGGATCAACAAGCTGCACAAGGTGATCCACGGTGTCGACCCGGTGACCGGTGAGTGGTACGACGCCCTCGATCACGAGCAGCTGCTGTGGGTGCATGCCGCCCTCGAAGTGAGCACGATCCAGTTCTACCGGCTCACCGTGGGTGCGCTCAGCGACGCCGACGCCGATCGGTATCACCAGGAGAACAAGCTGAGTGCGGAGCTGTTGCTGCTGCCCAGAGATTTCGTTCCTGTCACCTACCGGCACATGGAGGCCTATGTGGACGACATGATCGGCAGTGGCCGTCTCGTCCACACCGACGTTGCCCAGGAAGTGGCGGATCTCATCGTGGGGTATGCCGTACCGGCACGGATCAAACCGCTGTGGGCGTTCGTGGCCTTTGCGGCCGTTGGCACCCTCGACCCCCGTCTGCGCCACCTCTACCGACTGTCGTGGAGCCCTCTCCAGCAGAGGATCTTGGACGCAAACCTGACTGCGGTGCGTGCGCTGCTCCCCGTGGTGCCCTACCGGCTCCGGACCATCGTGCCGGCACGGTGGGCCGACCTGCGCAGCGGGTTGCGGCGCAGCCCCATGCGATGACCCGGCCCTCGATCAGTCGTCGCTCCATCGGTGCGGGCGATCGAAGAGCGTTTCCAGGCCGTGTTTGGTGCAGAAAGCCTCGAAGTCGGTGCGGTGAGCGCCGCGCCACTCGAGATCACCGAGCTCGTCGGGGATCGGAACGTCACGGCGCAGCTGAGCGATGAAGCGATACAGCAGCGCATCGCCCATGTGTGTGCGCAGCGTGGCGGCGAGCTTGGCTGCGCCCCGCACCGTGACGTCCCAGCGTTCGTGATCGAGCGGTATGTCCTCGAGGTGGCCGTAACGGCCGAGAACGGCGCCCGCCGACTTCGCTCCCCAGCCCGCCAGACCGGGGAAGCCATCAGCCGAGTCGCCGACGAGGGCGAGATAGTCCGGAATCGATTCCGGCACGACCCCGTACTTCTCGATGACGGTCGCCTCGGTGATGAACGCTTGCTCCCGGCGGTTGTATCCGACGATGTTGGGGTGCCCGTAGAGCTGGGCCATGTCCTTGTCCGGGCTGAGCACGACGACTTGCTCCACGTCGTCCGCCCACCGCAATGCGGCCGTGGCGATGGCATCGTCGGTCTCGAACTCGTAGTTGGACCAGACCGTCACCCCGATGGAGCGGAGCCCCTCCTCGGCGATGGGAAACTGCCGTAACAATGCGGGATCGATACCGGCGCTCGTCTTGTATCCGGCGTAGATGTCGTTGCGGAACGACTCGATGACGGAGTCGAATGCAGCGGCGACATGGGTCACCCCGTCTTCGGTGAGCAGGGCGAGCGTCGATGCGATGATGCCGTAGGTGGCCCCGATCTCCTCCCCTGCCGGGTCCTGGCGACTGGGAACTCCGAAGTGGGAGCGGAACAGCTCGTAGGTTCCATCGATCAGGTGGAGCTTCACGACTCACGACGTTACCCGACGCAGCGCTAGAAGCGCCTGGGGAGCCACTAGGTTTACGCCCGTCATGCGGAGGCTTCCAACCATCAGCGGCGACGCCCGGCTGCACAGCCACTGGTTGTCGAACGAGTGGGCGCTCATCCAGAACGACCAGGTGATCGCGCAGATTCGCAGGATCGGCCGCCTCTCGGTGAGCGTGGTCGACCTGGGCACTCATGGTTCACTCGTCCTCGAACCCGCCGGACCGGGCGTTGTCCACGCCGTTGACGGTCACGAAGAGGAGGTTGCCAGGATCACGCGCCGCTCGTGGTGGGGACGGCGTTGGGACATCACCGGCATTGGATTCAACTTTGAACTGGTGAGCGATCCGCGACCCAGACGCTGGCACATCATGATCGCCAACGCACCCCTCGGGACCCTGACCGGATCACTGCTGTCCTACAACCGGGTCCACCTGCACAGTGCGATGGGCATCCCCATTCCGGCGGTGCTGCTCGCATGGCAGGTCATCGCGCGTCCGTGGGAAGCCGCCAACGAGCCACGCGGTCTCGTGCCGGTGCGGCTGCGCACCCAGGAAGCCTGAACGGTTCCGACGCAGCGGCGGCGCGAGAAAGCGGCCCTTAGCGTCCCCTGCACCGTAAACGGCGTTCCCCCAGAGGCCGTGGACCGCTTCCCCAGTGCGAGTATTGCTGGAGGTAAACCGACGAGGTCACCTAGCCTGAATACCACACACAAAGAACGGCTTCTCAGCCGTATTCCACTCTACCACGCCACCGCTCCCCTGGAACTGGAAATCCACAGACGGTTTTCGCGTTCTGCGAGGTTTTCGCGAGTCTCTACACAGCGATCTCGCGCTCACGACGAGACCAGCCCCAGCGCCCGCTCCGCCCCTTGAAGCAGCTGACCGCCTTGCAGGACGGGAGCATGCAGATCGCCGTACCGTCGCAAGCGCTCCCAGATGGTGGCGATGGTCGACGTCGCCGGGTCGAACTCGTCCAGCTCCGACCACAGCAGAGGTGTGGACACGGACGCCGCCGCGACGGGTCGCACCGAGTACACCGACGCCATCGTCTTGCCACCGACGTTTTGATTGTGATCGATCAACACCCGCGGGCCGCGCTTGGGGATGTCCCACTCCATCGTTGCGTTCTCCGGGTCGGCGTCAGCGATCATCCTGCCCAAGGTCTCGACGAACTTCCGGGTCCGCTCATAACTGTGGACCGGCTCGATCGGAACCTCGATGTGGAGACCGCTCGAGCCCGAAGTCTTCAGGTAGCCGGCCAGCCCGAGCCGTTCCAGCAACACGTTCACGAGCTTCGCCACGTGCACTACCTGTTCCCACGTCGCCCCCTCCTGAGGGTCGAGATCGAAGAAGGCCACGTCGGGCCGGTCGGGCTGCGTCGCTTGGCTCAGCCATGGGTGCATCTCGATGCACCCCATGTTCGCCAGCCACACAAGCGAGCTGGCGTCCGTAGCGGTGACGAAGTCGATCGGCTCCCCGCGATGGGAGGAGTGGATAGGGGCGGTGGTGATCCAGTCGGGAGCGTGGCCGGGGCACTGCTTCTCGTAGAACGACGGGCCGGCGAAACCGTCCGGATAGCGGGACATCGACAGCGCTCTCCCCGCCAGGTGCGGCAGCAACACCGATGAGATCGAGGCGTAGTACTGGATGAGGTCGCCCTTGGTGTACGCCGCCACCGCACCATCGCCGGGATCCCAGAACAGCTTGTCCGGGTTCGTCACCCGCACGGTGCGGTCCAAGCCGACCGTCTCATAGGCTTCACCGGTCCGCACGATGCGCAGCGGATCGGGGAAGTCGATCGACGCCGAAGCCACTGGCCGGCCATCGGCCGCCGCGGTGACGGGCCGCACTGCCGCCAGGGTCGCCTGCATCTCGGCCAGTATCAGGTCGTGACTCTCCTCCTCTCGTGCCTCGGAGATCACATTCATGCGGAGTCCCGCCGCCGTGGCGGCCTCGATGAGCGGACCGATGCGCAACGTGCCCTGGCCGTACGGGAGGTGACGGATCTCACCACGGGCCCCGAACTCGTTGTCCGTGAACTGGGTGTGCAACGGGTCGATCGCCCACCCGGGGAACTCGGACCGCAGGAACTCGATGACCGACACAAAGGCCTCCTTGGACGTCAGGGCACCACCCGAGCTGGCATGGACGTGGGCCCAGTCCACGACCGGTCGGACGAAGGGGAAGCGGCGGGCGATGAGAGCGATGTCGCCCAGCGTGCCGAAGCTACGGTCGTTGCCCGCGGTCTCCAAACCGAGTGACACGCCGAGGTGACGGACCTTGGGGGCGATGCGGTCGAGTCCCTCGTCGACGAGCTCGTGCAGCTCCTCTGGGCTGCGGTCCTTGATGTGACCGGTGTGGGCCACCACCGTCTGGGCGCCGAGGGCCCGTCCCAGTTTCATGGTGTGCTCGAGCGCCGCCAGCGTTTTCTTCCTCCGCTCCTCATCATCCACGGTGAGCACGGCGAAATACGGTGCGTGCACGGACACTGCGATCCCCCGCTCCGCAGCGGCCTCGCCGAACCGGGCACACCGCCGCTCCTTCCACGGAAAACCATGGACGAATGGCAGCTCCACCGCATCATGACCCCGAGTGACGAGCCCATCGAGCCAGACGTCGAGGTCGGCATCTTCGGGTGGCAGCTTCGAAATACCGAAGCGGAACATCATCCCAAGATAGAGCGGGCGCCGACCAGCCGGTACGCTCCGGCGATGCCCATCCGTCTTCCCACTCGCTGTCTGGTCGTCCTGGCCGGCCCCTCAGCCGCCGGCAAGACACAGTGGGCCGATCGCAACTTCTCGCCTGCCCAGGTGGTGTCTTCGGACCGTCTGCGCGCCATCGTTGGGACCGGAGAGCGGGACATCAAGGCGAGCGAAGCTGCGTTCGAGGTGCTCCACACGATCGTGGAGGAACGCGCGGCGCGTGGTCTGCTCACCGTGGTGGACACGCTGGGCATGGACGCGGACCGCAGGGCCCGATTCCGGGACGTGGGTGAGCGTCATGCACTGCCGGTCTATGCGGTGCTGTTCGACGCCAGCCTCGAGGAATGCAAGAAGCGGAACCGCACCCGGCGCGATCCGGTGCCGCAGCGCGTACTGGCCGACCAGCACCGGCGCTGGCGTGCGGTACGACCCGAGATCGCAGCCGAGCCTTTTGCGGAGGTCTTCACACCGGACGACGTTCGCATCGTCGGCGACGACATGCTCGCTGCAATCCGAGCCGGCGAGCAGCAGCGCACCGCTCCCCGCCGGCTCGATTTCGGGCTGCAGTTGTCGAGCTTCAACTGGGAAGGCCACCCGGACACCACCCGGGACACGCTCGTTGCGATCGCCGCCGCCGCAGAGGACGCCGGGTTCTCCAGCCTCTGGGTCATGGACCATTTTCGGCAGATCCCGCAGATCGGCCGCGAGTGGGACGACATGTTGGAGAGCTACACGACGCTGAGCTTCCTCGCCGGTGTCACCACCGGCGTCCGCCTGGGTGCGCTCGTCACCGGGATCGGGTATCGCAACCCGGCTCATCTCGGCAAGATCGTGGCGACGCTCGACGTTCTCTCCGGCGGAAGAGCTGTGTGCGGACTCGGTATCGGCTGGTTCGAAGCCGAAGCCATCGCCTATGGGTGGGACTTCCCACCGGTGGCGGAACGCTATGCGCTGCTCGAGGACACGGTCGAGTTGCTGCGCCAGATGTGGGGGTCGGGCAACAAGCCGTACCGCGGGAGACGCCTCACGATTCCCGATACCACGTGTTACCCCCGCCCTCTCCAGGACCATGTCCCGATCCTGATCGGCGGATCCGGGGAGAAGAGGACGCTGCGCATCGTCGCCGAGCATGCCGACATGGCGAACTTCTTCGGCGACGCCGCGACGGTCGAGCACAAGACTCGGGTTCTCCACGAGCACTGTGCGACGGTGGGGCGTGATCCCAGTGAGGTGACGATCACCCACCTCGGTCCGGCGCTGGTCGCCCGATCACCCGACCGCCTCGCTCTCCAGGTGGAGCGCCATGCCGTGGCGGCACCCAACACCACGGCCGAGATGATCATCGAGCGACACGCTGCCGGAACGGTGACAGATCACATCGGGCGCTACCACGACCTCGCCGCTGCCGGAGTCGACCACGCCATCGTCACGCTGACGGACGTCGACACGGTCGAACCGATCGAGGTCTTCGCCGAGGTCATCGCTGCCTTCACGTGACGCAAGCGGATAGACGCTCCCACCCCTCATCCACCAGACCGGCAGACGTCATCGACCCATTGGTCATCGACCCATGGAACCCGGGCGCCGGTCAGCCACGAGCGCGGGTGGGGAGAACCCGGCCGGGATCGGCGCGTATGACCCCGGCCGGGTCCCCCATTCGTCCTGATGGTTGGTACCGGTGAACCGATCCAACCATCAGTCTCCCCCTGGGACTCTCGGGACTCGTTGGAGGAAGTCCCGATCCAGCGTCTCGCAGGGTCGAGGTGCGGCTCATTCGGGGTCTGTGGGGGAATCGCTAGGTAGTCGACTCCGAATGAGCCGCTCGCTCGCAGTCCGGGCCGTGTGGAGGTTGCCGGTAGGGATTGACTGCGAGGGACCCTCTAACGCGTTTGTGTGTCCGGCTGTGCGCAGTCGTCGCGCGACATCTTTTCCGGTTTGGACACATACCAGTCGAGTGGGGAATCAACGAGGCCGGGCTCTCAAGCAACGTGGAGGGAGAGACACATGGCATCGCGCACATGGCGTCCGGCATTGTTCGCCGCGACGCTCTCACTAGTCGCGCTCACCGCGAGCCCCGCAGCTGCGGCAGGCAGCTCGCAGGACGCAGAGAGGGGGGATCGGCCCGCCAAGGCGGGGGCGACAGCCACCTTCGAGGGCGAGACCCTCAACCTGGCCGAATCGTGGGGCGACGCCGTCGCCTGCATGGTGTGGCCCGAAGCAACTGGAACTGTCGAGTGCTTCGCCTCCGAGGCCGAGATGGACGCCCGGGTTGCCGCGCTCGAAGCGGCGTTGGGTGCTCCCTCGACCATGTCGACGGGAGCAGCTGCTCTCACGGCGAGTGTGGCAGCGGCGGGCACCAACTGCTCCAACTACCTGAGGTTGTATGACGGTACGAGTTACACGGGGGCGACTCTGTACATCCGTAGCCGGTTCCAATGGCACAACCTCGCGAACTACGGGTTCAACCAGAAGACGTCGTCGTACAAGATCGGGGCGTGCAGTGCATACTTCGCGGACTACTCGAACGGCGGTGGTGCGTGGTACCCGACATACCTGACCCAGGCATGGGACGTCTCGTCGTCCATGATCTCGGGTTGGAACAACGACGTCTCGTCGGTGCTCATCACCTGAACCCGGACCAGCCGGTGGTGGGCTGAGTGACCGAGGACCAGGAAAGGCTGTTCTCGGAAGCGTTCGATGCGCACTACTCAGCAGTGCTGCGCTTTTGCCGGCGCCGGCTGGCCAATCTGGAAGATGCAGCGGATGCGGCGTCGGGCACGTTCATGACTGCCTGGCGCCGCATCGACGACTTCTCCCGAGTCGAGTATCAGCGTGCCTGGCTCTTCCAGGTAGCTCGGCTCACCATGGCGAATCAGCGACGCAGCAACCGCCGCTCGGGTGAGCTGAACGCCAAGATCGGGCGGCTCGCATCCAACTTCGCACCGGATGCCGCCGAGATCGCCGTGTCCGCGTCGGAGATCGAGAATGCGATGGCGGCGCTTCGTAAACTCCCCGAGAGCGATCAGGAAATAATTGGGCTGGCCGCTTTCGAGTCGCTGGGGCACGAGGAGATCGCCGTGACTCTCGACATAACGCCCGGTCAGGCGCGATCTCGCCTGTATCGGGCCCGGCAGCGGCTCCGCCGCGAATTCGGCAGGCGGCCCGCGACATGACTCGACATCTGGACACACAACAAGCGAGCCAGGCACCGGAACGAGAGTCGAGATGAACGATCCTTTCGAGATCCTTTGTGCGTACGACCCGGTCGACCAGTCGGAAATCGATGCTTATGTGCAAATTCACGCAGCAGAGGTGAAGCAGCGCATCCTGGCTTCGCCGCGCCTGCTCCCGCCGACCGGCGATGTGATCACCGTCCCAGGGCCCGTCATCTCACCGCGGCGATGGCCGCGGATAGCCGCAGTGGCGGCCAGCGTGGCCGTCCTGGCGGCGGCGGCATTCGTGGTCACCCGCTCCGCCGAGACCACTGAAGTCGTGACGTGTTACGAAGGGCTCAGTCTCGAGAGCGATCGCGTGGGTATCCAGCCCGAGGGCAGAGATCCAGCCGCTTGCGCCGAGGTATGGCAGAGCGGGACGCTGGTCAACGACCTGGTGGCCCAACCGTTCTCCGTGCCGCCGCTGAGCGCGTGTGTGGACGACGCAGGTGCCATCGCCGTCTTCCCGACCGCCGACGCCGCAATCTGCGCCGACCTCGGTCTGGCGCTGCTCGACCTCGAGGCGCCACTGCCCGGCGCGGGAGAGATCGTCGTTGTCCAGGATGCGCTTCGAGAGTTCATCGGGCTCCAAGGATGTGTCCCGGCCGACATCCTCGCCGCCGAGGCTCGAACTCGGCTCGATGTTGCCGGTCTCACCGATTGGTCCGTCGAGGCGCCGGCGGAACAGACGACCGGCACGTGCGCCTTCTTCGGCATCGACGATCGCACCAAGACAATCGTCATCACCCCCACCCCCGACTCCTGAGCGCACCGCGAAGCAAACCGCCCACGGGCGCAGATGCTCGAGGTTGGCTGCGATCGCCGCCGACACCGCCGCCACATCCTCGTCACGCCACTGCCGCAGCTCGAGACGTGGTGTCCCGATCCGGTCGGGGATCCGCGTCGAGTCACCGTGTGCGGGCAACGGTCACACGGTCATTCCGTCCTGAGCACCCCGGCGTCGCCGCCACCCCGCCGCACCGGCTCGGCGGCCGCCAGCAACCGCCCGTCGCCGAGGAACTCGAGCCCCGTCGCCGCCCCGATCTCAGCGCGATCGCTGAACGCGTGGCCGAGGGCCGTCAACGCTGCTTCGTACAGCGCTCGATACTCCGCCTCGGCGCCCACGGTGGAGGTGTTGCGCTGGGTGGCTCGGGGAGCCGCAATCGCCTCGGGCAAGGTCATACCCCGGTCGATCCGGTTGTGCAGGATCTCGACCACCGTGGTGATGATCGTCGAACCACCCGGGGTACCGACTGCCAGGAACGGCGAGCCGCCGTCGAGCACGATCGTGGGGCTCATCGAGCTGCGTGGTCGTTTGCCGGGAGCGGGCAGATTGGGCCCGTCCCCCGTGGAGTTGAAGTCTGTCAGCTCGTTGTTGAGCAAGAAACCCCGCCCGGGAACGGTGATGGCGCTCCCCCCGGTGGACTCGATGGTCAGCGTATAGGAGACGACGTTGCCCCACCGGTCGGCGGTGACCAGGTGGGTGGTCGAGGCGCCGGTCACGGCGGCCACCGCATC
>JBFISM010000002.1:0-99210 GCA_041608535.1 Acidimicrobiia bacterium | reverse complement strand
GCGTGGAGAGGCGCAGCCGCCAGCAGACTGGCTGCCACGAGACCTGCAGAAATGACGACGCAGATGCGCCACACACCCTGAGCACGCAGAAGCCTCACCTACCAGAGTTCCTCTCTGCCAGGGTACCAATCCGCTCCCGCCGTGGAAGGACCATACCGCCGGTGGCCCACTCGAGACCCTCGTGCTCCGTAGCGACGGCAGAGCCGTCCGGCGCGAATGCCGGTTGCTCTCGGCAGGCTCGCCTGCGAGCATCGAGCTGCGGTAGCGAGAGGGAGGAACGCATGACAAAGGTCGTCAATTGCCGTGACGTGGGTTTCGACTGCGACGGAGTGGTACGCGGGGACACCGAGGAGGAGACGCTCGGCAGGGTTGCGGCGCACGCCAAGGATGTCCACGGCCTCGACGACGTGACACCGGATGTCGTCGAGAAGGTCAAGTCGGTGATGCGCGAGGAGCCGGCGCCGGCCTGATCCGCCGGCCCGTCCGTCCCGGCTGCAGCGGCCGGCCAACGCCCCTGCGGGGGCGCACCCGGAATGCGCGGTAGCGTGATCTCGTGGCTGAGCAACAGATCGAGAGATTCTGGGCGGAGTTCACGGCGGCCACCGGCATCGAGGGTGCCTATGAGTCGTGGGCGTTCGGCGGCCCCGACACCGCTGCGTTGGCAACCGAGCTCGCCTGGCTGGTCCGGGACGGACCGACGCGGGCTACTGCGGGACTGCTCACCGACTATGAGGACAACGACGACCCCCTCCCCGAGCCGGGCGATCTGAGCGTCATCCTCGATGGTGACGGCGCTCCGGTGTGTGTCATCCGCACCACGGAGGTCGAGACGACGCGGTTTGGCGATGTCGACGAAGGGTTTGCCTGGGACGAGGGTGAGGGCGATCGCACCCTGTCGTATTGGCGAGAGGCCCATTTGGCCTTCTTCGCCGGCATCGGACTTCCGGTCAACGACGACACGATGATGGTGCTCTCCCGTTTCGAGCTGTTGTGGCCACGGCAGCACGAACCGAGCGCTTGAGGGGCGACAACCCCGCGACTGATGAGGATTGCCCCAGGCGACCCACCGTGAGCCGGTCGGTCTACTCCGTGCTGGCGAGGATGTCGGCAAGCGTCCGCAACATGGCCACTGCGATCTGGGGCCGCTGCTCGACGAGCGATTCGAGCAGTCTGCAGTCGAGGGCGAGCCCATGCATGCCGCGGGACCCTGCAATTGCCGTGAGTGACCGTGGCTGGTGGCGGAGCATCGCCACCTCGCCGATGTGCTCCCCCGGGCCGCGGGATGCAATCGGCACGTCTCCCTCGAGATGCACCTCGCCGCTGACGACCATGATCATGTCGTCTTCCCAGTCGCCGCGGCGGAAGATCGTCTCGCCCGGTTCATAGCGCCGTTCCTCGACACACGCGGCGATCTCGCTCAGATCGCCGACGTCCACCTGGGAGAACATCGGCACCGCCTGGAGGGCGAGAACCCGATCGGCGATATCGAGCGAATCGATCACGTCCACGCCCCAATTGTGCCAAGGGCCGGTTCACCGTGCGCTGGGCAACTCCCGGTGGCAACGGATACCCTCGGGTACGAGGGACGTGGGAAGCCGGGTGTGGTGACACAGGACCGGGATCAACAGGGTGGGGGAACACAGAGCCGACTGTGGCGCGCCGTTGGGGTCCATCGCGATGAGCAACCGAAGGTGCTGTGGGCCGGTGCGCTCTTCTTCGTCGTCCTCGCCAGCGCCAGCATCGGGCTCAATGCGGCGGATGCGCTGTTCTTCCTCCGCTTCGGCGTCGACACACTGCCCCTCATGATCGCTCTCTCCGGGCTGGTGGTGATGGTGAGCACCATCGCCTACGCCGCTGGTCTGGCGGCTGTCGGGGTGCGACGTTGGTCATGGACGATCGCAGTGGCCCTCGGCGCCTGGCTGGGTGTGGAGCGCACCGCCATCGAGTTCGACGTGCCGGGTCTGTACCCGGCGGTGTGGCTCACCGGACAAGTCGGCATCTATGTGGGATTCACCCTGCTGTGGGATGTCGCCGGAGAGCTCGCCGATGCGCGGCAGGCGAAACGGTTGTTTCCCCTCTTCACCTCGGCGGGGATCGCCGGTGCGGTCACCGGCAATGCGCTGACCGGACCGCTGGCAACGCTCTTGACCACGGAGAATCTGCTCGTCGTCCAAGCGGTGGGGCTCGTGGTCGCCGGAGTCGTGGCCCGAACCACCACCCGCCGTTTCGTCGCCCATACCGGGGATAGCTCTTCGGGCGTCGTCCACGACCTCCGCAATGGACTGGCCACGACGCTGCGGGTACCGCTCTTCCGGCTGACGGCGGGCGTCGGTGCCGCACTCTCTGTGTTGTTCTTCCTCGTGTTCTTCCCCTTCAGCGAGGTCGCAGCGGCCTCATTCGACACCGAGGAGTCGCTCGCCGGGTTTCTCGGGCTCTTCTCGTCCATCGCCACTGCAGCGACCTTTCTCGTCTCCTTCCTCCTGGCGAACCGGCTGTTCACCCGACTGGGGGTCGTCGCGGTACTGATGATCGTGGCTGTGGTCTACGTTGCCGGGTTCTCGCTGTGGCTGGTCTCTTTTGGTCTCGTCACTGCGACACTGTTCCGCGGTGTGCAATGGGTTGCCGTGAACGCCCTTGCCGCTACTGCATTCAACTCGCTCTTCAACGTCGTCACCGGGAGGACTCGCACCCAAGTACGCGATTTTGTTGCGGCGGTACCGGTGCAGCTCGGCACCGTGGTCGGCGGTCTCGTGCTCATGGTGGGCGCCGGCTTGTCCCAGACAGGACGCACGCTGGTCGCTCTCGTGTTCGCCGTCGCCTTCCTCCTCTTCGTGATCCCGATGCGGCGCGCCTACTCGGCAGCTCTCGTCGATGCCGTCCGCAAGGGCCTCTCCGCCGTGTTCACCGCATCTCTTCCCGGCATGCAGAAGCCGCATCACGACGCCGACACCGTTGCCGCACTACTGGCCGGGATCAGCGATCCAGACCCGGGGAGACGGCGGGTCACCGCAGCCATCGTCGGCGAGGTCGGTGGCGCCGCCGCTCGCAGCGAGCTCGCCGGCCTCCTCGACGACGAAGACGACGGCGTGCGTCTGGCGGCGTTACGAAGTCTCGCCAAGCTCGACGCGAGCGACCTCACCGACAGAGCGCTCGGGTTGCTGGGCGATCCGTCGGTGCGGGTTCGGCGGCAAGCGGCCAGCATGCTGGGACGTACCGCCGCAGCAGAGCCGGCCGTGACCGCCGCGCTCGACGACGCTGATTGTGAGGTGCGAGCGCACGCCGCCAGGATCCTCGGGGGCCACACCGGCCGGCACACCATCGAGCAGATGGTGGCCAGCGGGCAGACCGAGGCGATCGTGGCTGCATTGCGCTGTGTCCTGGTCGAACCGGAGCTGGCCCACATCGATCCACGGCGTTTCGTCGCCCACGACGACCCTCGCATTCGCGAGGTTGCCGCCCAGCTGCTCGCCACCCGCCACGATGTCGTCGACATGCTGCGCGCGATGCTCGACGACCAGTCGTCCCTCGTGCGGAGTGCCGCTGCTCGTTCGCTCTACGCCGTCGATCGCAGCGCAATCCACGATGTTCTGGAGCATGGATCGGTACGTTCCCGAGAGACCGCATTGGACGCAGTGCTCGCAGCCGACGAGAGAGACGACTACCTGGCGGGTTGGGCCGAGTCGGAACTCGATCGTGCAGCCCAGCTCCACCGGTATCGCACGGCGGTGGCATCGCGACGCGACGGTGCATCCGTGGCCGCCGAATACCTGGTCAGGGTGCTGGAGACGCGAGAGCGAATGGTGGAGCGCTGGGTGGTGATGGCGCTCGGACGAGAGGACTCACGGGCGGCGCTGCGGCTCGTTGCCAAGGGCGCCATCTCTGGCGCATCCGATGTCAAGGCAGAAGCGCTCGAAGCGATCGAATCGATCTCCGATCGCACGCTGGCGAGGCGGTTGGTGGCACTGCTCGAGGGGGCCGAAGCCGCCGAGACGGTCGAACGGCGTCGCGCGCTGGCGGAACTGGCGACCGACCACCAGCCGTGGTTCCGCGCCCTTGCTCTCCGCACGATGTTCGAGGAATACACCACCGACCTGGCCATGATCGGCGATGATGCCGCCAGCGACGTGTCGCCGCTCGTCCGTGCTGCCATCCCGGAGCACATTGCGGTGAAGATCGTCGACGCGGAGAGCTTCACGTTGCTCGACGCAGTGCTGGCGTTGCAGCAGGCCTCGATCCTCCAACATCTCGACCCTGAGGAGCTCGAGGCGCTCGCTGCCTCGAGCCGGGAGCGGCGCTACGAACCGGAAACGATGGTCTACGAGCAGGGCTCGATCGCCGATGAGCTGATGGTGGTGGTCGCCGGCGAGGCCAGCGTCTGCGTGCCCGAAGACGGTCACAAGCGGATTCTGGCGACGGTGCGGGCCGGTGAGCCGATTGGGGAGCTGGGTGTGCTGCGCCGGCAGCCACGTATGGCCGAGGTGATGGCCGGGCCCCGAGGCCTGCATGCCATCGTGATCTCCGGCGACGACTTCCTCCGAATTCTCGAGGACCAGTCACAGCTGGCTACTGCGCTCATGGCCACATTGGCCGAGCGGATCGCACAGAGAGTCGACCGCGCCTCCTCAGTGGCGACATCGCGCCACGACGCCACGCTGCAGACGACCTCGTAAGAAGACAACTTCGCAGAGACGACGGCCGACCGGCCAAGGAGGAGACGAGAGCCGCACCGCCCCGGGAGGGCAGAGCGGTGCGGCTCCCGTCGATCAGGAATATCTCAGAGTCAGGAGACGAGGTCTTCCAAGGTCGAACGCACTTCAGCCCACGCGGACTGCAGCTCGTCACCTGCCTCGCCACCCATGGTGTCGAGCTGATCCTCGAACGCATCGATGCCTTGCTGCAGCTCCGTCGTGTCGAAGGCAGCACCACTGGTCAGGGCCGTCGTTGCTTCGGCGACCTCCGCCTGCAGCTCTGCCCACGCATCACCGAGCTCGTCTGCGGCCTCCGAGTTCTCGATGTCCTCGGCCAGCGCCGCCATCTGGCTTTGCAGATCGGCCAACGAATCCTCGAAGCTCTCGTCCTCCGCGTTGGTCGTGGCCACCGGATCGTCGAGACCCGACGTGGTAGTGACATCGTTGTCCGATCCGGAATCGCAGGCCGCGAGCAGACCGCTGAAGGCGAGAACGAGCGCAAGAACGGTGGTCCTCCATGACAGAGTCCTCATGAGGGGTTCCTTTCTCTGGTTTGGCTGAATAGCCGTCCTGGACCTCGACCACCGTTGGCCGAGTTCGCCGCCCACAGAACGGAAGACTGCTAGGCGTACCCATCGCCTTCCCATCCCAAACAGATTTCAGCCCGCGGCAGCCAGAAACCGTGGTTGACCCGCGAGCCCTCGGGGTACGGACGCGGTGTGAAAGGAGGCGCCATGCCCCAGCCAGGGTGGAGCCCGAAACGAGAACGCCAGTACGAGCACATCAAGGAGAGCCTCCTCGAACGAGGAGAGGAGGAGGACACGGCTGAGGAGATCGCAGCCAGGACGGTTAACAAAGAGCGCGCTCGGGCCGGCGAGGCCAAGGAGAGCTCGAAGCTGTCCATCACGGACATCTCGTCGAGCCGGCGGGGTGGGCTGCGTTCGCATCGCGGTGCTCAGGGCCGGACGTACGACCAGCTGTACGAGGAAGCCAAGGATCTCAACATCGCCGGCCGCTCGCGAATGAACAAGGCCGAACTCGAACGCGCCGTCGACGGTAGGAAGGGCCGGCGCTGAATCAGCACCACCGACCCGACTTCCTGGAGGACACATGATCTGCGCTCATCCGCCGTGCACCTGCCTCGTCGACGAGACGGTTGGCTATTGCGCCCCGGAATGCCGGACTCCGCCACACGATGCAACCCCCGAGATGAGCTGCCGCTGTGGCCACGATCCGTGCACTGCAGCCGGTGGGCAGGGGTTGCCAGAAGCACCTCCTGTGTGAACCTCGCCGCACGGCCGCTGCCGGCTGCGCTCCCCCGTGCGCCGGGCATGGGTCGTTGCGACCATCATGGGTCTGTGACCCAGCCGGAGAGCGACCGACCGTCCGTGCCGATCCGTCGCCAGCCCCCGCGCTTTCGGCGCGTTTCGGTGCGCACGATCACGATGCTGAGCCCGCACATGGCCCGGGTCACACTCACCGGCCCGGACTTGGACGGGCTCGAAATCCCCGCACCGGCAGCGAGCGTGCGGCTGCTCATTCCGTCGCCCGGAACCGACGATCTCGTCATCCCCACTTGGAACGGCAATGAGTTTCTGCTCGCCGGTGGCGATCGGCCGATCATCCGCACCTTCACGCCCCGGTATCTGCGGCCCGATGGGCCCGAGCTGGATCTCGACATCGTTCTCCACGAGTTGGGAGCGACGTCGGATTGGGTACGGCGAGCCGAGAGCGGCGACCGGGCCGCGGTGTCCGGCACCGGACGCGGCTACCAGATCGACGACGCGGCCTCTGGCTACCTACTCGCCGGTGATCAGACGGCGATTCCCGCCATCAGCCAGCTGCTCGAGCACCTACCGCACACCGTCCCCGCAGTCGTCATCATCGAGATCGTCGCACCCGACGCCGAACAGGAGCTGCCTCAGCACCCAAACCAGACCGTCCAGTGGGTGGTGCTGGATGAGGACGATCCGCCGGGCAGCGCTCTGGTCCCTGCGGTGACCGCCACCTCGATACGACCGGGAACGCGCGTGTGGGCAGCCGGGGAGGCGGCCTCGATGCACCGCATCCGCCGTCACCTCTTCGACGAACTGACCATGGCCCGCAGCGATGCGACCGTCCGCGGCTACTGGAAACACGGCCGCTGACGGGTTCTCCCGGTCCGAAGGGAGCCGGTGCCGAGCACATCCCACCGGCTGGGTGAGGGAGCGAGGGAACGTACCCGGCGCAGAGGCACCTCCGGGGAGAACACGTATCTACGTCGCTGGCGCTGCGTCTCACATGTAGACGAGGAGACTCCGCCGTGGCCTGCCTAGACGAAGCTCCCAGACACGACCGGACGAGTCAGACGAACCTCTCGCTGACGTGGCCAAGTGTCGAAATCGTATTGCTGACCCTGGCTTCGCTGGCGTTCTCGGCAGGGCGCCAGCGAGTCGGCTTCAGCCTCCTGCTGGTACTGGTCGTCACGCTCATCGCTCATGCGCGATCCCGTAGCTCGGACACCCTCAGACTCAGGCGTGAGCTCGCACTGGCTGTCGTCGTCGGCATGCCCTTCGCGTTCGTGGCCGTCATATGGCGCGTTGGACCCGTGAGCGGGCGAATGCCGTGGGCCACGCTCCTCCTTGCGGTCGTGGCCATCGCCGCGTTGATGCTGCTGGTCTTTCCCAGACGGCTCAAGGCCGACCTCACCAACGAGATCGGCCTTGCATTGGTCACGGGTGTGGTGCTTGCTGGAGCCGCCTTCGTGATCAACTTGGTGCTGGCAGACGTTTTCGACGAGCGGGACCGATCCGTTCGCGAAGCTGAGCTGAGGTCTGCAATCAACACGCGCGGCCAACTGATCTTTCGCGGCCAGGATTTCTCGCAGTTCGAGCTCAGTCGATGCACCTGGCTCACGATCCGCCGTTCGACTTCTCCTTCTCGAACATGGAGGACGTGAAGCTCACCGGTGCTGAAATGACCGGAATCGAACTGGCCAGTGCGGATCTAGAACGCGCCGACCTGAACGGCGCCAATCTGTCCTCTGCAAACCTACGCGATGCCGACCTGACCGAGGCGACGCTGGAGGGAGCGATCCTGACCGGCGCCAACATGCGAGGTGTCGTCATGCGGGATGCGAACCTGGTGAACGCAACGCTCAGACGTGCGGATCTTCGAGGGGCCGACCTCGCCGGTGCCAGAATCGCAGGCGCCGACTTCACCGGCGCCATGCTCGACGAGTCGGCCACCGGCGCCGCCGACAGCCCGGCAGAGGAGGCGGCTGAGACCGCGGTTTCCATGGTCGTCTGCCCCAACGGCACGACAGTCCCCTCGTCCGTGGAAACAGACGACATACATCTCTGTTCCAACCACCTCGACTCACCGGCCGATGAAACCTCGAGCGCCTCGGGACATCCAAAGCTCTTCGTGGGCGCGTCACTGCCTCTGGGAGCTCCCATAGGTCGGGTTGTCGCAACCGACGTCGACAACGATGACGTCACCTTCCGTATCGACGACCCACATGGTCCGTTCTCGATCGACGCAGCAACGGGGATACTTCGCATCCGATCTCCCCTCGAACCGGGAATGCCATACGACGTGGAAGTCAGCCTCATCGAGGCCAGAATCGACGGTGAGCCACCAGCAGAGGAAACCAAGATCCTGGTCGAGGTGGTTGTGGACGCGGAGAATCATCCGCCGACGTCGATCCTCGACTTGATCGTGCCCGTCGGCACCCCGCCTGAGACCATCGTCGCCGTCCTCGGGAACGGAGACCACTACGAACTGGTGGGGAGCATCGAATCCTTCCGCATCGAGGACAAGACTCTGCAGGTTGCAGGAGCGTTGGAACCAGGCACGTATCAGCTGTCCGCCGAAGAGAGAGACTCGTCGAACAACATCCTGAACATTCTCGACTTCAGAGTCACCGTGACTCTCCCCAATTCCGCACCAGTCATCATTTCGCCGGTCCAAGTGAACCCGATCGACGTCGCGACCCAGGCGGGAGAAACGGTGGTTTCCGTGGAGGCACAAGATGCAGATGAAGACACCCTTCGCTTCGCCATCGAACGAGTCGATTGGTCGGACGGATCCTGCAGAAGCGATACGGCCTTCGTCGCCCTCGTCGAGAATGACTGGCCGGTGTCGATCAACCCGGAAAGTGGAGAGATCGTCGTTGTTCGCCCCCCAACGACCACGGGGTGTGCTCGGCTCGCGGTGCGCGTCACCGACAGTCGACCCATATCCAAGTTCGCCCAGACCCTGATCAGTCTCAGCTATACGAATGGCGCCGACGGCATGAGCCAGAGCCTCGTGCCGTGCCATCACTTCAGCAGTCCACCCTGTTGAGTGTTCGCCCCTGAGGGCGGCCACCCGCATCGCTGGAGTAACTTCGTTCCATCGGCCACTGCACTCGACGCCGCCACTCGATCGCAGCGATGATGCTGCTCGTATCGGCGTGCTCGACGGCAACCCCCGACGCGACAACGGCTCCACCAGAGGATGTAGTAGCCACCACCACACCGGTAACGAGCGTGGCTCCAGCAACGACGGCGCCTCCAACCTCCGCTGGTCCAACAACGGCCACGCTTCCCACGAGCATGCCGCCGCCGACGACCACCACTGCGATCCAGGCGATCCCGGTCGACGAGCTGGAGCTGGCAGCTTTCCCGGTACCGGCGGGTTCCCGTCCACACGATGTTGCCCCGGCAACCAACGGCGGCGTGTGGTTCACCGCACAGGGCTCCGGGCATCTCGGCTGGCTCGACCCGGCGACCGGCGACACCCGCCTGATACCGCTCGGTGGCGGCTCCCGTCCCCATGGTGTGATCGTCGACGGCAACGGTGATGCCTGGGTCACCGATGGCGGCCGCAACGCCATCATCCGGGTCGACAGTGCCACAGATGCGGTCACGGTCTTCTCCCTGCCGGCCGACCGGCCCGACGCCAATCTCAACACCGCCGCCTTTGCCGGAGACGGCCGTCTCTGGTTCACCGGCCAGAACGGGATCCATGGTGTGCTCGACCCGCACAGCGGGGACATGGAGGTATTCGACTCACCGCGCGGTGAGGGACCGTACGGAATCACCGCCACCCCCCTCGGCACGGTCTACTTCGCCTCGCTGGCCGGGAGCTACGTAGGACTGATCGCACCCGACGGCTCGGTCACCGTGCTGGACCCTCCCACGCCCAAGCAGGGGGCGCGCCGGGTGTGGGCGGACTCGACAGGGGCGATCTGGGTGAGCGAGTGGAACTCGGGACAGCTCAGCCGTTACCAGCCGGAGACACAGACCTGGGACACATGGCCGTTACCCGGAGATGCACCCCAGGCCTATGCCGTGTACGTCGACGAGACCGACACGGTCTGGGTGAGCGATTTCGGCGGGAACGCCATCCATCGCTTCGACCCGACGTCGGAAACGTTTGCCACCTTTCCTTTGCCGTCCAATCCGAGCAACGTGCGCCAGATCCTCGGCCGGCCGGGCGAGGTATGGGGTGCCGAGTCCGCCGCCGATCAACTCGTCGTGATCCGTCGTCGCACCGGCTGAGCCGGTACCGTCCGGCCATGGATGCGCCCAACGTGCTGCTCATCATGGCCGACCAGCTGGCGCCGCACTTCACCGGTGCCTACGGACACCCGATCGTGCGAACACCGCACCTCGATGCGCTCGCAGAGCGAGGGGCGACATTCGACGCCGCCTATGCACCATCGCCGCTGTGCGCACCATCTCGGGCAGCGTTCCTCACCGGACGGTCCGTCTCGGCACTCGAGGCATGGGACAACGCAACCGAGCTCCCGGCGTCGACACCGACACTGGCGCATTACCTACGGCTGTCGGGTTACCAGACTTCGGTATCGGGAAAGATGCACTTCGTCGGGCCCGACCAGCTCCATGGCTTCGACGAACGGCTCACCACCGACATCTACCCCGCAGACTTCGCCTGGACGCCCGACTGGGATCACCCCGACGAGCGGATCGACAAGTGGTACCACAACATGGCAGTGATCCACGAGGCCGGCCCGGCGGTGACCACCTACCAGCTCGACTACGACGAGGAAGTTGGGTTTGCCGCCAGGAGAAAGATTCACGACCTGGCCCGCAGCGATGACGACCGCCCTTTCTTTCTCGCCGTGTCATTCATCCATCCCCACGACCCGTATGTGGCTCGCCAGGACTGGTGGGATCGGTACGACGGCGTCGACATCGACATGCCGGATCCGTTCGATGTCGACAGACTCGACCCGCACAGCCAGCGTATCCGGCGCGGCATCGCAGCCGACACGGTCGGCTACACGGAAGAGCAAACGCGCAACGCCCGGCGCGCCTACTACGCAAACGTCTCGTACATCGACGACTGGATCGGAAAGCTGATCGCCGGACTACGAGAGACCGACGTGCTCGACGACACCATCGTGATCGTTACCAGCGACCACGGCGATATGCTCGGCGACAGGGGGTGCTGGTTCAAGATGTCCTTCTTCGAGCGCGCCGCCCGGGTACCGCTGATAGTGGCCGGGCCGGGGATCATCCCCCACAGGATCCCCAACGCCTGCTCGCTCGTCGACCTGGTGCCGACCTTCCTCGACCTCGCCACGCCCGGCGGTGATCCACCGGTCCATGGAGTCGAACTCGAGGGTCGCAGCCTCTGGCCGCTCCTCTCCGGAGGACATGACGGTGTAGACGAGACGTGCGCCGAGTACATGGCGGAGATGACGTCTCACCCGATGTTCATGATCCGGCGCGGCAGGTACAAATACATCCACTGCGCTACGGACCCACCCTTGCTGTACGACGTGGTCGCCGATCCGCTCGAACGCACGAACCTGGCCGGCGATACCCACCACGCCGAAGTCGCTGCTGGGTTCGCAGCCGAGGTGGCCGAACGCTGGGATGGCCCCGGCATCCGACGGCGTGTTCTCGCTTCGCAGCAGGCCCGGCGAACGGTCCATGCCGCCATGGAACTCGGACCCCACGTCTCGTGGGATCACCTGCCTGTCAACGACGTCGCCAACTCCTGGGTGCGCAATCATCGAGATTGGGCCGAGGCCGGACCGCGGTCTCGCTACCCGCGGTGGCGCCCCGCGCGCTGAGCTCCCCCGACCGCAGCTCCCCGAGGCGCACCGGGGCAACGATCCGCGCCGGCCGTCACGGCGTGAGGTCGACCAGGCGCGTCGTCTTGATGACCTCGGCACCGGCGCCCGAGAAGATCTCCGTCAGGGTGACGGAGGCGACCCTTCTGGTGCCCACGTCATATTGTGCCAGCAACGTCTGCTCGACGTGCAGCGGCGAGATCGAGTCCGCAGTCTCGACCGCCACCCCAAGATCGGCGCGATCTCCCACCGGGAAGGTTCGGCGCATGGTGAGCGACACACAATCGTTGGCGTCGATCAGATCGGCGATCTCGACGGTCGCTCGTGTCGCCTGCTCCCCGACACCTGTGGCGATCGATCGCACCGCCGTCCCCGGGTCGGCCACCGCGACCTCTACGCCCTCGAATGCGTGCAGCATCGCCGCGGGCTCCAGGAACACGACGTCGAACTGAGTGGCGGTCATGGCCTCGAGATGCGCAGTGGTCAGATCAAAGCCCACCCTGGCCTCCTCGGGCAGGTTCCAGCGGGTCGAGTCGATGACCTCTCCGAGCCACAGACCCAGCTCGAATGCGTTGTCGAGCCGGGGGCGACCCACGTCGGGACCCCAGCGATACGCCGCGGCAACCGGTGCTACCCCTGGTGCGTCGATCTGCCACAGAGCGAGCGACACAGCCAGCGGCACCGCAGTCCACCTCATCGTCCAGCCACCGGGGGTCGCCTCATCGACGTGGAGTCTGGCGATGACCCCGCCCGGCCGGCTCACCGCGACACCATCACCGTGATCGAGAACGGAGGTCACCTCATAGATCCGCTCCTCACCCGCGAGCCAGGTGGGTGCGACCGAGATCGAACGGGTCTCTCCACGGACGGGGCTGCAGGCGATCCGGTCGTCGGGCGCCGGCTGCGTGCCGGCGCAGGCCGCGATGAGCACGAGCGCGACAACGCCGAGCGGTGGTAACCGCTGTGATCGTTGATTGTTCGCAGCAGGACGGAAGCGGAGCACGACACCGGAGGCTACGGAGGCGGGGCTGATCGGGTAATGGGTCACCCGAAGGATTCTGCGCAAGCGGCCTTCCACGCTCATTCGACGCCGTGGGACGCATCTCCTGCGGCGGCTCTCAGGGACTTGACACCGTCGGCCGCCCGCGCTCGGGGACCGTCTGTCCCGGCCGGCACTCGAAACTGCGTGCGGCGTCGCCGGCCACCAACCCTGCTGAACGGCCTGCCGGCCGCGCTTCGGCCCGTCATTCGGCGAGCATTGACAAGGCCTCGTAGCAGATCGCCGTCGACACGGCGCGGTTGCGATACCACTCGGGCTCGCCGTCGATGCCCGTGACGAAGAACAGGGGTTCGCCATCCCAGCCGCCATCGTGCCGCTGGCGCTCCAGGATGGTCTCTTGCCAAGCACGCCGGGTCGGTTGGTCGCCCTGGGGAGTGGACAGCACGAGCCAGGCTGCGGTCTGCGGGCTGACGGTGCCGGCAAGCCGAGCCGCTTCGAGTGAGATCCGCCGCGACGCACTCGCACGGGCCGCTGTTGGCGGACCGGTGTGCTCCAACGCCTCGAGCAGCCGGCGCACCGCCACCAGCAGCATCGCAGCCGGATAATTCACGGAGATTCCCGCACCGCGAACGGCGAAGTCCCCGAGCAGCCGCTCGGCCGCAGCCAGCGGGAACGGGAGCCCGAGGTCCGCGACGAGCAGCCCTCGCAGGAACCCCGCCTCGATGGTCGCACAATGCTCGCCGAGCAGCGTGATCGAGCTGTCTTCCGTTGCAGGCTCGATCCACACCGGGATCCGTTGGGGGTCGCCCGACAAGGCTGCAACAACCAGCGCACGCACCTCGTTGCCGACAACCGGATCCTGCGAGGAGTACGGATACAGCCGCAGCAGCGATCCAATCGTGTCGGTGTCGACAAACGAAAGCTCCGGGCTGTCGTAGAACGCATAGCGCTGCGACCGCAACGTTGCGATGTGGTCGTCGATCAGCTCGCCGGCGTCGCCGTGGTTGGCGAGTGCCTCGAGCACCATCCCGGCGGGGAAAGGTGCGACGACCCGTTGCCGGCCCCCCAAACCCCGCCGCTGCTCGATCCACGTGCTGCGGATGGCGCCTTCACCCGTCAGGTAGCCCTCAGCCATTGCGATCGCCCGAGCCGTGCTATCGAGGGCCGGCGGCTCATGCCGGCCCCACCACGTCACACGGGGCAGGGAGACGGGCGACCCGTCAACCAAGTCGTCCCACCACCGCCGCCGGCTGCGCAGCCCCGCGACACAGCCGGCAGCCTCTGCCACGCCGGCCCACGCCGCCGCAGCCGTCTCGAGATGACGGTCCCACGCTGCGAAGACCGCATTGCGGACGGCGGGAATCGCCAGCGCCGGCAGCAGCGGTCCGGACGGAACCATCCCGCCGAGTCGATCGACCACGATGCCGGCGGGGAGACTCGTCTCGATATCGGCTCCGGGAGCTGCCAGCGCGGTCAGGTCGCGCTCGAACCGCAGCGCCTCGCCGAGCGCCCGGCAGGCCGCGGCAACGTCGGGATGATCCAGCCAGACCTCGCACAGCCGGGCGACGAACGGGAACAGCGCCACCATGGCGTCATCGAAGTGCTCCTCGGCCTGGGCCGTCGCCGGCCGGCGCAGCCGTATCGGGAGCGATCGGGTGCCGTATCTCAGCGCACAGGCGACCAGGGCTTCGGGCATCTCCGCATCGGATGCTGCGGCGGTCGCACAGAACTTGGCCAAAGCGGCTCGGGCGATGGCTGTGGCGGTCTGCTTGCTCTTTCCGTGGCGGTTTGCCAGCCAGAGCGGAATGTGGACGATCGGGTTCTCAGTCGGATCGGCGAGCACGGAACGAACCGAACCGTCGGCGGAGAAGCGAGCCGCCAGCCGGGCGAGCAACAACCGGCCCGCTTCCGCCACAGGCTCTGCCTGCCCGGCCAGCTCATCGGCGATGTCGTCCCACAGCTCACCGATGACACCGGCAGCGGCTTGTTCCGCTGCCGGTTCGACCCGCTGCACGTCAGTTGATCAGCGCCTGCTGGCCCCCAAAGGCGCGTGCCAGCGCGGTCAACTCCGCCCACGACACATCACGCAGCGCACGCTCGATGTCGGGACTCGAGGAGATCCCTGCCTCGCCCAACAACGCCGCGATGTCCTCACTGGTACCGCCGTGGGTGGCCGCATGCAGCTTCTCGGCCCAATCCGGGTTGTTGATCCCGTGATCGAGAAGTCTGAACAGGTCGTTCGCTTCGTTCATCAGTCCTCCTTTGGTCGAATCATATGGGGCGGGCAGGCGCCGTGCGTGCGCTCATTCCCGCCGCTGCAACGCCCCGACGAGACGGTGAACTGCACCGAGGCTCGTCGACGTCGTCGCAATCCTCTCCTCCACGTCTTCGAAGCGCAGCCGCACGTACTCGGACAGACCCGAAGAGTCGAGGCGTTCGGTCGCTGCCACGACCTCGTCACCCAACTCAGCGAGATGCGCCACTCCCCATGAGAAGCCTTCGCGTAGGAACCACGCGGCGAAGTCCTCACCGACATGGCGGCGCCGCTCTCCTCGAGACGTGATCAGTGTCACGTTGCGGTGGGTGCGATCTTTGAGGCCGTCGAAGAGATCGTTGTGGAACTGCTGCCATCGCCCGAGTGCCTTGATGGCAGCCGACCACGGCGCTACCTGCTCGGGACGGTCAGTCTGATACAGCACCGCCGCCACGGGAATGACCGCCGCATCCAGCTTCCGGCCCGAGACGGCTCGGAATGTGGGTACGTCGATGTCGTCGATACGAGCATCGGCAACGGCAACGTCGGCGGTTGCATACCAGCCGGATCGGTACACCTCCCAGAAATGATGGTCGGCGGGGAACAGGGCGGAGTACGCACCGGAGAACTCCGAGTGCAGCAACGCCCCCACCGGGAGCAAGGCGGGGTCCGTGTCGGTATCGCCATCCACCACGTCGTCGACGAGACGGATGAACAGATATCCGCTCAGTGACGAGTAAGAGACATCGGCGAGCGTGCGCCGCAGTTCTGCCGACGGGTCGTCACCGGCGGCCCAGAAGGGCAAATGCAGCAATGGGAACGACCGCAAGCGCAGCAGCGCTGCCGCCAAACCGGCTTCCCCGTACAACCGGCGCCACCAAGCGCGCACGAGCTCGACCGAGTGCGGCAGCCATTGCGCAACGCAGTGGTCGAGCCGCACCGCTACGTCGTGAGCCACGGCGACCGCGAGCGGGTGGGGGAAGCCGGGTGGGGTGTGTTCCTTCGTCATTCTCGTCGGTGCAAGCTCGTGGCCCCATATGCACCGGTAGCCGCGAGCATCTCGTTCGCCCGGGAGGCGTCGTCGGCTTCGCCCGCATGAGCCAGCTCGGCGAGGATCCGTGCCTCGTCGGATCGCAACGACAACTCTGCGGCGGCATCGGCTGCCTCCCTCCATGTCTGCACAGCACCCATGGTGTTGTCTTTGACGATCTGCCGGCAACCCTCCCACAGGAGGAGGCGTGGGCGCCCGATGGGAAACACCTTCGAATACGCCTGCAACCGGCGGAGGGCCCTGTCGGTCTGCCGCTCCACAGCCTTGCCACCACGCCGCTCCAACGCAACCGTACAGAAGGCCTCGAGCGGCGCCGAGTAGTGCTCGATGAAGGAGAAGTTGAACGGCCGCTGGCCGTGGGTGCGCTCTGCGAGCTTGACGGCGAGCTCGAAACCGCGCTCGTGGTCACCGCCACGCATCTCGAGCAGCGTTTCGATCGCCAGCGAATCACGAAGAATGCCCTCATGATCCGGAGGCAGCTCGCCAACCGGCACTTCCGTGCGATAGCCGAGATCATCGAGCTGCTCCAGTGCGACCCGAGCCTCGTCGAACCGACCCCGATCGACTTGGGCGAGACCGACGCTGACCAAGCCATAGGCGTGGTTGCGTCGTGCGTTGCGCGCTGCAGCGCGATCTCGCAGCTCGACAGCGTGCCCCAGCGCCTCATCGAGCCTGCCTTGGAGGAGCGCCTCCATCATGAGGTGCGACACACCGTCTTCGTAGCGACGGGTGTCGCCCAGCTGCCGCGCCAGCTCGGTTCCTCGCTGCGAGCTCAGCTCCGCCGCGGCCCATTCGCCTCGCCCCGAGTAGTAGAAGCCGGCAACGAGGTAGACCCACATCTCGGCGCGCAGGTCCTTCGCTGCCTTCGCCGCCGTGCGAGCACGATCCAGATAGCGCTCTGCGGCCTTGGGTCGGGGCATCAGCCCGACGATCGTCCCCAGCGTCGCATAGCCCCGCGCCATCTCGGCGGGCGAGCGAGCCGCTTCGGCCAGGTTCAACGTCCGGAACGAGGCATGGAGGCTGCGCAAGTCTTCACCCGACAGGTAGTACACCTCCACCAGTTGCTCCCAGGCGCGCGCGGCCTCGGCGAGGAGCGGATCGCTGCCATTGGGTGAGGTGCCGCGGCGTCGCACTCGATTGAGATACTGCCGCACCACTTGGCGTCCGATCGCCATCGACACCGGCCCGTGAGGCGGTCCCTGGCCGATCATCTCGAGGCCACGCTCGAGATGATCGCGCGCCAACCGCTCATCCTCGCCCTGCTGATGCACCCGAGCCTCCCCCAACCACATGTGCCACCGCGCCGCATCCAGGGCCGGAACGTCGACCACACCGCTGTCGAATATGGCGATCGCCCGGCCGAAGCCGTCGACGGCCTCGTCGTAGGCGGCGGCGGCAAGCGCCTTCTCCGCCGAGGCGACGTGATATGGCAACGCCCTCTGGGGCTCACCGGCGAGATCCCAATGTCGGGCGAGGATCGCACCCCCACTCGTGTCGGGATCGTTCGTCTCGATCCACGCCGCCGCAGCTGCGTGGATGCGCTGGCTCGTCGCGGTGACTTGCAGGTCGGCGGCGGCGTCGCGGATCAGCTGGTTCTTGAACTGGTAGCGCATGCCGGTTTCGTCGACGGTGAGTAGATCGAGGTCCCCCAACCGGCGCAGACGAGCGGCAACACGATCTGCAGGCTCTGGGTGCGGTTGGAGATCGGCGACCAGGTCGGCGGTGAATGGTCCACCGACGACGGCCGCCACTTTGAGAGTTGTCTGCTCGTCTTCGGGAAGCCTGGCGAGCCGGGTCTGCAGCCGCGTCGATATCGGTCCCGGGACAAGGTGCTCCAGCGCTCCCGACTGAGCGACGACGCGCACTCGCTCGTCTTCGACCTCGATGAGGCCATCGTGGAGAAAGCCGCTGAGCAACTCCTCTGCGAAAAATGGGTTGCCCTCGGCGCGCGCCACCACCACCCGGCGTAGCCGGTCGGGGAGACTCGCCACCCCGAGACGCTGCGCTCCGACCGTGACGATCTGTCCGGGCGTGAGACGGCCCAACACCAGGCAGCGGTCCCCCGCGGCCAGCAGCGACTGCAGTCGGGCCGGCAGGAAAGCGACGTCCTGATCGGTCCAGCGCTGCGGGATCGCCCCTGGCGGGTCCTCCGGCATCGCCGTCTCCAACGCCGGGCGGGTGGCGACGAGGATCTTCAAGTCGGGAAGGTTTCGCCGCACTCGCCCCAGGAGCGCACCCGATGCCGAATCGACCCAGTGCATGTCGTCCACCACGAGGACGCTCGGCGTGCGGCGCCGCACGAGCGCAAGCATGAGGTCGAGCGTCGTCTCCGCCTGATCTTCGCGGGAGAGCATGTCGATCCTCTCGCTGCCGGGCAGTCGCTCCGGGAGTATGGGGTTGAGGAGCCCAGCGAGAGAGTGGTCGACGCCCTCTTCGGCGAAGAGTTCGTCGATCGTCTCCCGCCACGCTTGCGGGCCGGAGCCGGCGACCAGCTGGCTGAAGATCCCTCTCCAAGCGAAGTACGGCGTCGAAGCCTCGATGGCGGTTCCCGCACCGTAGACAGCTCGACCACCGTGACCGTTCGTGTTCTTGATGAACTCGGCGAGCAGGCGAGACTTGCCGATACCGGCCTCCCCGACGACCGCAAACAACGCAGGCTCGTGTCGGCTCGTACTCCAGTCGGTCAGCTCACGCAGGACATCGTCGCGACCGATGAGCGGTGGTGATGCCCGTCGCACGGGTTCGATGATCGGTTTGACCCCGGCGACGAGATGAGCCGGGTGCCCGGCTGCTCCGCGGGGCCCTGCCTCGAAGTCGAAGCGAGCCTCCGTGCGGTCCGCGATCGCGACACTCACGAGTACCTGGCCCGGTCGTGCCTGCTCCATGAGCCGTGCCGCCTGATTCGCGGCTTCGCCGATGACGCCATAGGTGTGGCGGCTCGAACCGCCGATGAGCCCACACCACATCATCCCCGTCGAAATCCCGACTCGGATATCGGTGACGAACTGCAGCTCCGCAGCGATGTCGAGGATGTCCAGGGCGGCGAAGACTGCTCGCTCCGCATCGTCCTCGTGCACCGATGGGGCACCGAACGATGCGTAGAAGTAGCTGCCCTTGTCACCGACGATGAGCTGAGCGAGATAACCCTCGTAGCGCTCCAGCACCTGCTGGACACGACGCACGAATCGATCGAGCTTGCCTGGCGCCTCCAGATCGGTGTCGTAATCGATGCCTCCGAATGCAGCGAACAGAGTCGCCACCTGGCGGTACTCGGACACGAACTCCATGTCGCCGCGGACGATTCGTTCATAGACCGCCCGGTTGACCCAAGACTGGGTCTCCTCCGGTTCCCACATCGCAGCCTCGAGGGGTTCCGAGTCGTCGGGAATCGACTCGACCCCGTCTCCGAGCACGACGAAGGACTCGCCTTCCGGTGTCCGCCGGTCGGCGAGACGCAACGAGTCCTTGCGCCACGATGCCGCCGGGAGCAGATCGCCGAGAAACGCCATCACCTCGGCCCCGATCACGATCTCACCGGCCGCGGCGAGCCGCCCCGCAACGGCCATGCGATCGACCAGCTCACCGGTCAAGACATCCATGACGTACTCGTCCGGGTCTCCGACGATGAGCCTGCTGGCGTACCCGGCGGTGACCGCAAGCTTCATCCCAACACGCCCCGCGAGGTATTCGGGAGGGTGAAAGACACGCCGGCATTCGAGCGCGGCGGCGGTAGCGGCAATGCCTGCATACGGTCCGCGAAACCAGCACGTCATCCCGTCGCCGGCGAAAGAGACTATGCACCCGCCGTGACGGTGGATCACCTCGATGAGCTGATCGAACACCACATTGAGGAATTCGGTGAGACGCTCCGCTCCGTGGCGCGAACCGTACTCGGCTCCGAGCTGCTCGGTCAGCCGGGTGAACCCGGACACGTCGGCGTAGAGCGCAGCTCCGCGCATACGCTCGCCGCTGCCACGGTCGACGCGACCGACGGCGCGGCGATCCATCGGGATGAACGCATTCAGTTGCGCAACCGCATCTTCGCCAATGATCGTGTCCCCCCGGCCACGACTGGTCGCTGACGAGCTGTTCTCCAACACGCCCGGCATGGTCCCTCCGCTCAGAACACTACCGATGTGGATTCGGACGAGTCACCCCGCTCGGTGAAGTCATCTCGAACCGTTGCCCTCTGTGCCCATAAGAGACACTTCCACCGCCTGTGGATACATCTATACCGGAAACGCGCTGTCTGCCCAGTGTTTCTTGCGGAGGTGACCTGCCGCACATCAGCTAGCCGGGCTGCAACCACTGACCCGCGGGCAGCAGCGCTGGATGAAGACGCTCCGTTGAACTCAGTATGTCGTCAACCTGGCTAGTGTCGCGGCTGGACCCGCCGTTGCGGGTCCCCCCGATCGAGACAAGGGAACGCAAGACACCATGATCCTCGGATACCTCGACGCAGGCACCGGCAGCTTGATCGTGCAGACCATTCTGGGGGGCACGGCCGGTCTCGTCGTCTTGATGAAGTCGACGGGGCGCCGTCTCATCAAGCGACCGGCCAAGACCGAGCCTGCACCCGAGCCGACCAACGCCTCCGTGGAGCGGTCGACCGACTCCTGAGCCGTGGACATCTCAGCTCTCCCCGACGGGGACTTCGACACCGGGTCCTTCCGCGACCCGGCGAGCCGCGTCTTCCATCGAGATGGCACGGTCTTTCGGGCGCTCTCCGACACCGGGCTGGCGGCGTGGCGGGCGCTGCGCACCGCCGCACCGTACGAGAGCTGGGTCGACTCCGGGAGGCTGATTGCATCCGAGGAGGTCGCGACAGACCGTGGCATCGTGCTGCAGCACGAGAAGATTCCCTTCTGGAGCTACCCCTACGAGTGGTCGTTCTCGATGCTGCGCGATGCCGCCCTGCTGCAGCTGGAGCTGCTGGAAGAAGCACTCGCCGCCGGGCTGAACATCAAGGACGCCACACCGTACAACATCCAGTTCGTCGGAAGCTCGCCCATCTTCATCGATGTCGGCTCCTTCGAGAAGTACGAGAGCGGGGAGCCCTGGCTCGGCTATCGCCAGTTCTGCCAGCAGTTCCTGTACCCACTGCTGTTGCGCTCACACGCCGGCGTGCCATTCCAGCCGCTGTTGCGGGGTTCTCTGGACGGTATCTCGGCACCCACCGCTCGGGAGTTCCTCCGCTCGAGACGCTCCCTGAAACCCGGGGTGCTCGCCGACGTGGTGCTTCCGGCCAGGGCAGGGGACAAGACCGGCGCTCGGTCGATCCGTTCCGAGCTGTCATCGGCAGGCTTCGACGAGCGGATCATCCTCGCCAACGTGCGACGGTTGCAGAGGACGATTGGCAAGCTGGAGTGGTCGCCGGACGGCTCCACGTGGAGTGAATACTCCACATGTGAGCACGTCGCCGGGCATCGCTCACTCAAGACCGAATTCGTGCTCCGGGCGGCTGCGCAACGCCGGCATGGGCTGATCTGGGATCTCGGCGCCAACGACGGACACTTCGCCAGGTCCGTTGCCGACCACGCCGACACCGTGGTGGCGATCGATGGCGACGAGGCCACCGTCGAGACGCTCTACAGCAGTCTGCGCCACGAGGGACCGACCAACGTCTTGCCGCTCGTGATGAACCTGTCCGATCCGTCACCCGGACTCGGTTGGCGAGGTGCCGAACGCAAGTCGTTGGGGGACCGCACCCGACCCGGGCTCACCCTGATGCTCGCCGTCCTCCATCATCTCGTGATCTCGGCGAATCTGCCCTTGCGCTCGGTGGTCTCGTGGCTGGCGTCGCTCGACTCTGCAGTCGTACTCGAATGGGTACCGCTCGATGACCCGATGTCCCAACAGCTCTCGACCAACAAGCGACGCAACGAGATCCACGCCGACTATGACGAGACCAGCCTGCGTCGCTATCTGGACGAGTCGTTCACCATCATCTCGGAACAGCCGCTCGATGCCCGGCGGCTGTTCCACCTCGTTCCGGCGACATGACGAGCCGGAGCGGCACCACTGACCGATTCGATCGGTTCGCTGCGCTGCTCGCACTCACCTCACTCGGGGTCACGTGGCCGGTGCTCGATCTGCTGGGTCGCAATGCAGCGTTCTTCGTCGCCCGCCGTTCCCCGACCTGGGAGATCATCGGTCTCGGGCTGCTGCTGGCGATCGGGATTCCGTTGGTGGCGGCACTGCTGGGCAGCCTTCCTGGTCTCGTCGGACGGGCTCTGGGGTTCGTCCTCATCGCCGTGACGGCCTCCTCACTGGCGCTGCTGTACGTGCGCAGGATCCCTATCGAATGGCTACCGACGACCGCGGTGGCCGCTGTCATCGGTCTCGTCGTGGCGTGGATCTTCCACAGCTTCGACACACCACGCATGCTGGCCCGTTACCTCTCTCCGGCGCCACTCGTCTTGTTCCTGCTCTTTCTCTTCGCCACTCCGGCAGGGGCGATGGCTTCGAGTGGCGGCGCCGAGCTGGGCAGCTCGGTACAGCCCGACAGACTCGTTCCGGTGGTGATGGTGGTGTTCGACGAGCTGCCGGCCGCCTCGCTCATGGACGGCGACGGGAACCTGAGAACCGACCGGTATCCGGGTTTCGCCCGGCTGGCTGCAGATGGGGTCTGGTTTCGCAACGCCGTCACCGTGGAGGAGTCGACGGAGCATTCGGTGCCGGCCATCTTGACCGGAGTCACGCCGGACCATTCGCTCATCCCCTTCGCTTCGCAGTATCCGAACAACCTGTTCACACTGCTCCAGGACTCACACGAGCTCACCGTGTACGAGACGATCACCCAGTTGTGCCCACCGGCGGTCTGTGAGGGACTCGGCACGTCGCAAACACCGCTGCTTCGCGACGTTGGCGTTGTCGCCGGCCACGTGCTGTTGCCGGAGAACCTCAGCTCCGATCTCCCGCAGATCGATGCGGGGTGGGGCGACTTCGGCGCCGCAACAACCGAGTTCGACCTCATCTCGGAGTTCCGCGAGAACTTCGAGGCCGATCCACGCACACCGATACGAACGATCCTCGATGACATACGCGCACCGACCGCCGGGGAAGTCCCGCTCTACTACGTGCATGCCCTCATCCCCCACCACCCGTGGCAGTTCCTCGCCGATGGCCGGCGCTACCCGCTCGACGAGGAGCGGGCGCCGGGTAGCGATTCGCCGGGGTGGGGTCCGGACGAGTTCTTGTCACAGCAAGCCGTGCAGCGTCACCTCATCCAGGTGGAGTACGCCGATACCGTGCTCGGACAGATCCTCGATGCCGCGGACCGCGCCGGGATCTACGACGACGCCATCATCCTCGTCGTCTCCGATCACGGTATCGCAGTGAAGCCTGAGGTGGAGCACCAGCGTCGTATCAGCGAAAACACCATCGGCGAGGTCGCTGCCATCCCCTTGTTCGTGAAGGCGCCGGGGCTCAGCGCCGGGGTCGTCGACGATCGGCGCGTCCACACCACCGACATCCTCCCCACGATCGCCGACGTGCTCGGCATCACGCTCCCCTGGGAGACCGATGGCGTGTCCCTGTTGGGACCCGACCCGCAACGCGCTGAATCCACCACCCGGGGCCACGACGGCGACATCACGTACGGGGGGGACGGAGCCGAGGCACTCGACGTGGCTGGGCGGCTCGATCGCTGGTTCCCCACCGGCGACCCGTGGGATCTGGTCCCGCCGGGTGCCCCCGACCTCGTCGGCGAGCCCATCGATGTGGCCGCCCTGGCTTCTGGTGATGGCACCGTCGACATCGAGCTGCGCGACATCTACACGGGAGTGCTGCAGGACGGCGATGTCATGCCGTCGCGAGTCACCGGGCTATTGCAGGGCGACTTCGACGGCTCGGAGATCCTCGTGGTGATCGTCAACGACGTGGTCGGTGCGGTGACGCGCACCTTCGTCGAGCAAGACAGACCTCAGTTCCAGGCGATGGTGCACCCGGCGTATTTCACCAAGCAGAACAATTCGGTCGACATCGCACAACTCCTCCCCGATGGCTCGCTGCGGTTGCTCGAGCCGCGACGTTGACGGCTCCGTAGCCGACGCCGCCGACGGATCCGCTCCAGCCTCGGTTCGTCCCGGCGGCGAGAAGAACGACCGAGATCTGAGGCGGTTCAGCTCAGCTCCAGATAGACCTGGCTGTCTTCCTGCCGCAGGCCAACGTCTCGCCACACTTGGCGGTGCTGCGTGACAAGGGGCTGGTACGGTCGCGCCGCGAGGGACACTTCGTGTATTACTCGCTCGCCTCACCGAAGATCATCGAGGCCATGGATCTGCTGCGCGAGGTCATGGCAGAGCAGCTCACGTCCCCGGCGCAGTAACGCCGGGCTCGGCGGAGAGGGTCAGGTCAACCGTCGCTCACGGTCCAGCGCCCGATCTCGCCGCCGGTAGCGTCGAGTGCGATCAACTCCACCGGTCGCAGTACGCCGTTGCCGTACGGGAAGAGACCGAGGCCGGCCACGGGCTGCTGCCAGAACGACCCATCCCTGGTCACGAACTGAACGACCGCGGTGTTCAACGGAACGACATAGGTCAGGGCATCACCTTCACCGGTGAGCTCTCCAACCACGCCGTATTGGAACGGCCCTACAGGCGTACACCCCGTGCCACCGCTCGTGGCAAAGACGGTGGCCCGGCACCACTCGTCGGTTCCGGTGATCCACGAGAGCAGCAACGGATCATCGGTAGCGCCCGGAGCAACCACCCGTCCGATCACGACGATCCCGGTGGGACCCGGCCGATAGCGGGCGGGATCGTCTTCGGCGAGTATCCAATCGGGCAGCGACGGTGCCGCGGTGAGAGGCACCAGCGGAACCTCGACCCCGAGTTCGCTCGCGTCGAACCCCGGCTCGGCGCTCATCGCCGCCTGGCGGACCAGGGGATCCTCGCCGAGGATGGGACCACTCTCGGCGACGGTGACGAGCATCTTTACATGGGCTCGAGCCAGCGCCGGGGATTGCACGACGCTCAACACCCCGGCGGCGCCGGCCAGTGTCGCCGCAACCGAACCCGCATCCCGGCCGTCCGCAGCCACGTACACGTGGCCGAGATTCGACCTCGTTGCTGCGCCACCGCTGAGCAGACGCGGTGTGAAGAGGTCGACTCCCAGCACAACTCTCGACCCCGCGGCCATGACCGATTCCAGCTGCGGTGGCACCTCGTACACGAAGTCTCGGTGGAAGACCACCGCACGGTGCGACCAGGGCAGCGCAAGCGCCTGTTCTTCGAGCTCCTCCGCATCCACCCGGCCTATCGATGCGCCGAGCTCGACCACCTCTTCTCGACTCAATCCGACCGCGGTCACCTCGAACATCCCACCGGATCCGTCGTGGACGAGAAGCGAGAGGTGGGTTGCCGAGACGTCGGACTGCTCGAAAGTCGTCTCCAGCAAGACGGCCTCCTGCCCGGCGATCTCGACGGCCTCAGCGCCGGCCGTGTCCAGCGCCGCCTCGAGCCGTGCTCGAGCAGCGACGACCGCGTTGCCCGGCGCTCCGTCACCGTCGGCGGCGAGCAGCCGAGGTCGTGCATCGACAGAGAACCCTCCGGCACTCGGGACCCACCGCTGGCTGCCGGTATCCCGCAAGTAGACGAAATGGCTGTCGTCTTCTTGCTGGTTGAACTCCACTGATTGGAGCACGAAACCGGTCGGCGTCTCGACAGGAGCGAACAGCGAGTCGGTGAGCGGTGGGATCGGATCGGGAACTGTGTCGGCAGGAGGAACGCTCGACGATCCGCGCAGCAAGAGCGCAGCAGCACCGATGAGCACGATCGTCACCACGGCGGCTGCGGCTGCAATCCACAGACCGCCCGACTGCGTTGTGGCTCGTGGTCGTGGAAGGGTGCGCACCACGGCGAGATCGTCTCGCCGGGCGACGATCTCCTCAACGGAGATCGGAGTCTGCTCGGCGTCGACGAGCGCCGCATACTCGCGGATTTGATCGGTGAGCTTCATCGTCATACCTCCACACCCAGCTCGCGGCGCAAGCGCTGCATGCCCCGCTCGAGATGGGTCTGCACGGTGCCCTTGGCCACACCGAGCAGCTCAGCCACCTCGGCAAGTGACCATTCGTGACCGTGGACCAGGTAGATCGCCGTGCGCTGCTTGTCGGACAGCTGCGCCAACGCCAGGGACAGACCCGGCTCGATCCACGGGACACCCGGCGTCGACAGTTCTGGCAAGGACACGGGACGTCGCCGACTTCGTTTGCGGCCCCAGTTGAGTCCGACCCGGTAGAGATAGCCGGCGGCGTTGTCCATAGCCGCCACCCGATCCCAACTCTCCCAGCCGTAGGCAAGCGCCTCGGCAGCGGCTTCCCGGCCCAGCTCGGCGCCCAACGCAGCCGTCAGGGCATGCCGCAGCCCGGCTTCGTTGCCGGCAACGAACTTGCGGAACGCCTCGATCGGTTTGTCATCGAAGGACATCGACCACCTGCCGCCGTTGGGCTGAAGCGACTGACTTCTCACACCCATCAAGGCTCGAGCAGGGCCGATCGTAAGACAGCACCGATGTTGCAGCCTGTGTGCGGCGAGTGATCAGACCACAAAAGCTCGAAGAGCCGCGTAGCCGGGTTTGATGACGTGGTTGATGATGTCGAGACGTTCGTCGAAGGGCCAGAACGACGATTTCATCGCATTGATGGTGAGCCACTCGATCTTGGCGAGGTCCCAGCCGTGCACCTCGACCAGCGATGCGAACTCGTTGGTCATCGACGTTCCCGACATGAGGCGGTTGTCGGTGTTGACGGTCACGCGGAACCGCAAGTCGGCGAGGAGTCTGATGGGATGGGTCTCGATCGACTCCGCAGCACCGGTGTGGACGTTGGACCAGGGGCACATCTCGAGCGGGATGCGGCGGTCGCGCACGAAGCTCGCCAGCCTCCCCAGTGTTGCGGTGCCGTCGTCGGCCACACTGATGTCGTCGACGATGCGGACTCCGTGACCCAGCCGCTCGGCGCCGCAGAACTGGACCGCTTCCCAGATCGACTGCAGCCCGAACGCCTCACCGGCGTGGATCGTGATGTGCCCGTTCTCGCGCTGGATGAGCTGGAAGGCGTCGAGATGACGAGTTGGTGGAAACCCCGCCTCGGCACCGGCGATATCGAATCCCACCACGCCTTCGTCGCGGTGACGGATGGCCAGCCCGGCGATCTCCGTGGAGCGAGCCGCGGTCCGCATTGCGGTGCACAGCACTCCAACGGTGATGCCCGTTGCCGCCGAACCCTCGGCGAAGCCGGCGAGCACTGCCTCGACGACCTCGTCCAGCGTCAGCCCACCCTCGAGATGCAGCTCTGGGACGAAGCGCACTTCGGCGTACACCACGCCATCGGCGGCGAGATCCTCGGCGCACTCTCGTGCCACACGAGCGAGCGCATCCTTGGTCTGCGTCACGGCGACGGTGTGCTGAAACGTCTCCAGGTAGAGCACGAGGTCGCGCCGGTTGGCCCCCTCGGTGAACCACGCCGCCAGCTCAGCCGGGTCGTGCGTTGGGAGCTGGTCGTATCCGGCTTCTTCGGCGAGGTCGACGATCGTTCCGGGACGCAACCCGCCATCCAGGTGATCGTGGAGCACGACCTTGGGTGCTTGGCGGATGATGTCTTCTGTGGGCAGCGGTGCCATCCCGGAAGGCTACCGGGAACTCTGGGCGGCCGATCTCGCCGGCGCCTGCACGGGGATGGCCGTCGAGTGGCCTGGGAGCTAGGCGGCTCTGTGGTGACTGGCTGTGGCCGCCACGATCTCGCCGGCAGCTTGGTCGAACAACGCCGCTTCGATCGCCTTGGCCCGGTGCTTGTCGATCTCCAGGTTGCCCCCGGCGACCGCTTCCGCCAGTCGTCCGAGCGTGCGGGCGATGACGATCGGGGGGTCGAGATGATGCACCCGTGGTGGCACCACCCGACCGGTGGCTTCGACGGCTGCGAGCAGCTGATTGACAACGTCCTCGATTCTTTCCGCATGCGCCGGCGCCGCCGGGGCTCGCACCAACAGGTCGCCGGTTCGACGCAGCAATCCCACCAAGTCGGTGTTCGCACCGTCGGGATCGGCCACGACCGCGAGCGGGGACGCCACGGTGGGAGTCGGGGCCGGGAGCGCACCCACACTGCCCTCTCGCAGTCGAGCCGCATGTGCAAGGCGATCGTCGATGATCGTGGCGGCAAGGTCCGTGGCGAGGAGTGGGTGCAGCAGCATGGTGAGGCTCCTTTGGCGTCTTGTGCGCAATCTCTCATGACCCACCGCGATCCGCTATTGACAGAAACGCCAATATACGTAAGAATCCTGCCATGGTCCGAACCGTGGCGACAGTGCTGCCGGAGGGTGTCGAGCTCTTCGAACTGGGCGTCACCATCGAGGTGTTCGGTACCCCCCGGCACGACCTGGCGGAGGGGTGGTACGACTTCAAGCTCGTTGCCGCAGGGCCGGCGCCCGTCACGACCGCAGCGGGTTTCACAATCGATACGCCCTACGGCCTCGAAGATCTCTCCGGAGTCGACCGGATCATCGTCCCCCCGATCCTCGACGGGCCATATCCGGCCGAGCTGCTGGATGCACTGGTTAGGGAGCACGAGCGCGGAGCGGAGATCGTGTCGATCTGCACCGGTGCGTTCGCCCTCGCCGAGGCGGGTCTGCTCGAGGGCCGCCGGGCCACCACGCACTGGCGACGTGTCACGGAGCTCCAGAAGTATCCCGGGATCGAGGTAGATCCCAACGTGCTCTACATCGACGAAGACGGCATCGCCACGTCTGCCGGGGCGGCGTCCGGTATCGACCTCTGTCTCCATCTCGTCCGCAAGGACCACGGTGCCGAAGTCGCCAACTCCCTGGCGCGCCGGCTCGTCGTTCCACCCCATCGCGACGGCGGCCAGGCACAGTACATCGAGCAGCCGATAGCCTCACCACCTGACGCAGATCTCCTCAACGAGACCCTGGATTGGGCCCGGGCGAATGCCGCCGAACCGATCACGGTGGAAGATATGGCCCGCCAGGCCGCGATGAGTCCCCGCACCTTCGCCCGCCGTTTCCGGGAGACCACCGGAACGACGCCACATCAGTGGCTCGTCTTGGAGCGGGTCCGGTTGGCACAGCGCATGCTGGAGACCACCGATGCGACCATCGATTGGATCGCCGTCGACAGCGGCTTCGGCACGGCGACCAACATGCGGCTGCACTTCCGCAGGGTGGTGGGCGTCCCGCCGGGCACATACCGCACCAGCTTCCGCACCTCGAGAGTCGCCTAGCGCGACCCGTCTCGCCGAGACCGGTCATGGGTGCCTTGGTGTCGAGCCGGGAGCACCAGCGGTCCATCGTGCAAGGGATGATCTACGACGATCAACGGGGTGGCGAACACGTCGCTCAGCAGCGCGGTGGACAACACGGCCTTGGGGTCGCCGAAGGCGACGATGGACCCGCCGTGCATGATGTGGATCACGTCGGCAAAGGCTGCTGCCGAGTTCAGGTCGTGCAGCACGGCGATGACCGCCCGCCCCTCTGCGCCAAGCGAACCAACCGTCCGCAGAACCCGCTGCTGGTGCGCCAGGTCGAGCGCCGTGGTCGGTTCGTCGAGCAGCACGATCGGAGCCTCCTGGGCCAGCACTCTCGCCAGGGACACACGCGTTTTCTCGCCGCCCGAGAGGGTGCCGAAAACACGTGTGGAGAAACGGGTGGTGTCGGTCACGGCCATGGCCCTGCGGACGGCCGCCTGGTCGAGGCTGCTCGTGTTGTTGGCATCGTGACGGTGCGGAAAACGACCCATGGCGACGATCTGAGCAGCTGTATAGGGGACGTCGATGACGCTCCGTTGCGTGAGCATCGACCGCAGCCTCGCCAGCTCATCGAACGACCGCTGGGCGACGTCGGCGCCGTCGAGAAGCACCCGACCCGTGCTCGGGGCGAGATCCCCGGCGACGAGGTGCAGCAGAGTGGACTTACCCGCACCGTTGGGACCGACGATGGCCACCCGCTCCCCCGGCCGCACGTCCAAGGAGACGTCCCGTACGAGCAGTGCATCGCCGATGCGAAAGCTCACCGCCTCCACCTGCACGAAGGACTCAGCCATTGCGGCGCCTCGTCAACAGCCACAAGAACAGGGGACCTCCCACCGCGGCCGTCACCAGGCCAACCGGAATCTCGATCGGTTCCAGCGCGAGCCGAGCCACCTGGTCCGACGCCACCACGAAACATGCCCCACCCAGCATCGCCATCGGGAGCAGATGACGGTGCACGGGACCCGCGATGCGCCGCACCACGAATGGGACGAGAAGGCCCACGAAGACCACCACGCCGACTGCGCCCACCGTGGCGCCCACCGCACCACCGGCGGCGATGAGCAGAACGGTGCGCACGAGATCGACGTCGATGCCGAGATGTCTGGCGTCGGCGTCGCCGAGGGCGAGAACGTCGAGCATCCGGCCGGATGCCAGCATGACGACGGCAGTGATGACCACGAAGACGACCGTGGTGCCGAAGGCGCGCCACGTCGCACCGGTGAGACTCCCCAACAGCCAGAACTCGATGGGTGGCACCGTGGCCCGGTCTGCAGCGAACACGATGAAACCCACCCAGGCGCTGAGCACCGCACCCAACGCAACCCCGGAGAGGACGATGCGGGTGGGATCGATGGCCGCCCGGCTGGCGAGCCGTCGAATGGCAAACGCGGTGATCACGCCGGCGGCGACACCCCCGGCGATCGCACCTTGCACCCCGCCGGCCGCCGACCCGAGCGCAGCACCGATGCCGGCGCCCGGGCCGATGCCAAGCAGATGCGGGTCGGCGAGCTCGTTGCGAAGCAGACCTTGCAGGACACCACCCACCAGAGCGAGCGCCGCACCGACCGAGACGCCGAGGAGCAGCCGAGGCATGCGGATGCCCCAGACGACGGCGTCTGCCTGCCGTCCGGGAGGGTCACCGACGGTCAGACCGATCCGTTCGCCGAGAACACCCACGACCTCGGCAGCCGGGATGCGCACGGCGCCGAGAGACAGAGCCATCCACGCGATGGCGGCCAGACCGACACCGAACCCGGCGCCCGCCCACCGGCGCCGGCTGGAGAGAATCCTCTCACGCTCGATGACCGTCTCTGGCGTCACCCCCCGGTGAGGTCGTAGAGGTCGCCGATGAACTCCGCCAGCGCCTGCCCGGTACGGGGACCCAGGTTGAAGAAATATGCCTCGTCGTAGGCGAGAAAGGCCTCGTTGGCCGCAGCCGGTGTCTCTGCGACTCCGGGAAGCTGCATGAACGCCTCGACCCCGCCGAGGGCGCCCAGCCCGGCCTCGGGCAGCACGATGACCTCCGGTGCGGCGGCAACCAGCGCCTCGGGCGTGAGTGGCGCCGGGCCGAAAACACCGGTCGCGGCGCCGGCGTCGATGGCTCCGGCCCCTTCGATCATCGCTTGCGTGGGTGTGCCTTCGCCGAAGAGGAAGACCACCTGAGGACCTCGCACATATACGAACGCCACTTTGGGATCGCCTTCCTGCTCGGCGGCCATGGCACGTGCGTCGTCGATCTCTCCCTGCACCCGCTCCGCCAAGGCGGCACCTTCCTCAGGAACGTCGAGGATCTCGGCAACCTGCTCGATCTTGGTGGTGACGCCATCGAGAGTGGTCTGCGTCTCCAGGATCACCACCGGAACACCGGCGGCCCGGAGCTGCTCGATCGCCTCCGGAGGCGCCACCTGCTGGTCGCCGAGAACCAGTGTTGGCTCGAACCGAAGTACGGCCTCGGGAGCCAGCTGCTGGGCGAACCCGACGGTCTGCCCCCGGTCGTTGAGCGCTGCCGCCTCCGGCGGATGGGTCGTGGTCACGTCCACTCCCACCACGTTGTTCCCCAATCCCAACTCGAAGATGATCTCAGTGAGATCGCCGTTGAGCGAGACGATCCGTGACGTGTCGGCGATGACGGTCTCCACGCCATCGGCGCCCACGAAGACTCGCGCTACGGCCTCGGCGACCGTGGTGTCTGTCGCGGTCGTCGTCGCCGGGGCTGTCGTCGTGGTCGGAGCAGCCGTTGTCGCCACGGTCGACGTCGTGGCGACGGTGGTGGAAAGTGGCTGGGTCGTACTGGTCGTTGCGGATTCGCTGTCGCCTCCGCCGCAAGCCCCCAGGGCGAGTGCGGCGAACAGGACGAGCGCGGTCAGAGATCGGTGCATCGCAAGGGTCTCCTGATCAGCTGGTTGTCATGAGCTGGCGCACGGTGGTTGGCCGTTGCACCTCGTGAATCGACTGTGCGGTGTCCTTGGTCATGGCGCGGTACCCGGCCCAGATGAGGGCGAGACCCACCAGCTCGCCCACATAGAGAACTTCGACGAGACCAGCCCTGGCGAAACCCCCGCCGATCCCGGGCAAGATCGCCCCGATAGCGATCAGCACGTTGCCGACGATGCGGGAGCGCTGGCCACCGCTGCGGCGATATCGCACCGCCGACCAGATGGCGCCGCCCACCAAGAAGACCACGGCGTAGAGGTTGACCAATGGCGAGAAGAGACGTACCCACTGCCAGGCCATGACCTCGCCGGATAGCCGGTTGGGCTCAACAAGGCTGAGCTCGAGCGGAGTAGCGACGACGAAGGCGGCGGCGATTGCGATGTAGGTGAGCATCGCAACGGTGAGCCGGTCGGCGGTCTTGCGTTTCAGCAACAGGTACACCGTGCCCTGCGCCAGTGGGGCGCCACCCAACAGCGCTCCGGCCACGTACCAACTGCGGAAGATCGGCTCGTGCCAACCGAAGAGTGTGGTGAGCGCCTCCGTGGCCGTCCCCACGCCGTACAGGATCACACCGATCATCCACCACAACAGGTATCGCGCACCCGGCTTGCGACGCCAATGCCTCCACAACATGGTGCCGAACGCCGCCGCGACGGCTGTGGAGACGATGGGCAGATAGTGAATCAGATTGGACGACAACGTCACTCCTCCGGCGGTCTCGCCCACCCAAACACGTCACTCAACCGACAGGAAGTCGATCGGCGCCAGACGAAGCAAAACCGACACTCGGTCGGCACTTCGGGAGCGACTCGGATCGCAACGTGGGCGGGGTCTGCGCCGAGGCAGACCCCGCCGACGTCGTTCAGCAGCCGAGGGCTTGGCGGTAGTTGCGGACTGAGATCACGTCGGGAACGCGGTCGTCCGCCTCCATGGCGTCCACATGAAGCCACAGCACCTGCGGGTAGGCCCCCGATTGCTCCATCTCGAGCAGGATGGCCCAGTTGCGTGATGTCTGCATCGCCTCCAGAGCCTCCGCTTCGGCAGCAGTGTCACCGCTTGTCCTGGAGTCCAACCACTGCCCGATCCACCCACACGCCACGGCACCGCTGACCGCAGCTCCGAGCTGGTAGCGGTCACTCACATCTCGCCCGTCCCCCACGGCGCCAACATCGAAGCCATCCGGCAGCGGCATGTCAGCGATCATCTCGGCCACAGCCGCCGCCCGAGCGATGGGCCTGACGACCGACTCGGGCATCGCGCGCAGCCACGTGTCCACGTCCGTCGGGGTCAGCGCCGCCAGCACGGCCTCGTAGGCAGCCCGGTCGGGGAAGACCCCGCGCGCTTCATAGGAATGCCGCCCATCCCGCCACAACGTGGTGAAGTCGAAAGAATCGAGGTATCGCACCAGCACGCCGCGGCGACCGTTGACGGTCACCTCGTGGCTCTCCGCGGCCGACGCCAGACGATCGGCGACGTAGCCGTCGTGCTCGGCAGCCGGACGCCAGTGGAGATCGAGCGACTGGTTCCCATCGGAAAAGGTCATCTCGCCCTCCGCCACGGTGAACGTGTGCGCTCGTGTGACCTCCCAGCCAGGCAGCTCGACCAGCAGCCGCGAGGATGCTTCGGCGACGGCGAGCGCTTCGGCCGCCCAGGCCGTGTCGTCGCTCCCCCCGAAGGGCATCACGACGATGCCGGCGACGACGACCGCCGCGACGGCCACAGCCGCTACCAGCCGAGGCACGATGCCTCGCTCATGCCGTCCCGATCCTGGGGCGGACGGAGGCGACACCGGAGTGAGCACCGGTGTGGACATGATGAGCTCCTTGGTCTCGACTTCGAGATCACGGAGGTCGAGCGTGGTGATGGCATCGTCTCTGATCAGCGCTGCCGTCTCGAGCAGCCGGTCGAGCTGCCGGTCGTTCACGACTCCTCCTCGGTGTCTCGGACGGGAGGTCTCCCGTCGTACCCTTCATGTCCGCTCGCAACGGATCGTTTCGCGTCGAGCTGCTCGCGAAGCCGGGCCCGGGCCCGATGCAACCTCGTCCTCATGGTCGCCGGCGGCACGCCGTACATGGTGGCCAGCTCCGCCGGCGTCAAGCCCTCCCACACCGACAACCGGAGCAGTTCGGCGTCGGCGTCGTCCAACCTGTCGAGCGCCGCCCGCACGTCGAGAGCCTCCTCGCTGGCCTCGGGCAGGGTGAGATCGAGGTGAGCGCCGAGCTTGTCGACGAGACCGCTGCGGCGTCGCTCACCACGATGGTGGTTCGCCAGCACGCGCCGTGCCGTGCCGTAGAGCCACAGCCTGGCTTCGTCACCGTGCGGCACGTCGTCGAGGCGGCGCCAGGCGACGAGAAAGGTCTCGGCAACGATGTCGGCGGCGATCGTCTTGTCCGCCACCCGACGCAGCGCATAGCCCAACAGCTTGCGAAAGTTCTCATCGAAGAGCCGCTCGAAGCGACGGCGCCGCTCGGCGTCGTTCACGCTCGCAGCTCCCTTCCCGGTGACGGCGCGGAACTCGTCGAGTTCGATCACACGGATCTCATGTCCGGATCGCTCGGTTCCGTTTCACCCACTATCACACTGCAGCGAGCATTCCCGCCTGCCGCGCCGTCACATGTCCCTTCGCCACCAGCCAGCGCAAGGTGGCTTCGATCGTTTCCTCGAGCGGCCGCCACTCGATGCCGAACGCCTCTTCTGTCGCGCTGGCGTCGGCAGGTGCGTTGTTGGCGAGGATCCACGGCGGTTCAGCTGATATCGGCATCGTCGCCCCGGTGCGTTGCGCCAGCCAATCCATCGCCTTGCCCAGCGCCATCGAGGCTCCGTGGGGGACGGTGACGGGCCGCAAGTTCCTTCCGGTCAGGCGTCCGATGATCGTCAGCAGCTCCCGCATTGGCAGGTTGTGGGCGGCCAGGATGAAGCGGCGTCCGGCATACGCAGGATCTATCAGCCGGGCGTGAACATCGGCCACGTCGCGAACATCCACGACACCGATCACACCATCGTTGACCAGCCGCATCTGCCCCTTGAGTGCGGTTATGGCGAGCGTTGCCGACTCGCCGAGATGAGGGTCGTGTGGTCCCCAGACGGACACGGGGTTGGTGATGATCACCGGGGCGCCGTCGCGCTGCAGGCTGCGGGCGACGTGCTCCGCTTTGGCCTTCGAACGGGAGTATGGGGGTTCCGGATCGCCGACCGGGGACATGTTGGTGAGGGGCACGGCAGACGGGATGAGAGCCAGCGTCGTCGACACGTGGATGATCGGATCGAGCCCCGCCTCGGTTGCCGAGTGGAGGACGATCCGGGTCCCGCCGACGTTCACTCGAAACATCGTCGCTTCGTCCTGCGGGTCGAAACTGAACACGGTGGCGAGGTGAACGAGTGCGTCGCGGCCGTCGAGCGCCCGCTGTACCGAATCGGCGTCGGTCACATCCCCGGTGACGACGTCGGCCACCTCGACCCCATGGGGATCGAGCGCAGCTGCGACACGGTCACGCTGCCGGACCAGCAGTCGAACCTCGTGACCCGCGCGTAGTAACGCAGCCACCGTGTGCGACCCAACGAAACCCGTTCCTCCGGTGACGAGCACCTTCGCCATCCCCGCCTCCCAACTGTGCGCATGCGACCGCGTCGCTCCGGCCATCTCATCATGCCACCCGGCATGCGTCAACGGCCGGGGCGTCGATGCGTGTGCGACTCGCGGCGCTCCCGCCGCTGAGGTGGTACGCCCAACGAAGGACGGTGGTGGCCTCCCCCCTGTGCCAGAGGCAGGCCACCACCGTCGACGTGCGCCTCCGCCCGGGCGTTGCGGAGACGCTGTGTGGATCTCGTGCCGATGCGCCCGTACTCGGCTCTTGGAGTGTTGCTTCGGTTGCCTCTACTCCAGAGGATCGCCGGTCGCTGCGTTGGCCGCGGCATCGAGCTCGGTCCTGGCATCCCCGCTCATCAGCTCACCGGAGGTGTTCTCGATGTGGGCTCGCACGAACCACTGATACAGCTCGAGCTTGCCGGCTTGGCCAACGAGCAAATCCTCCGTCACAGGATCGCGTTCGCCGGCGAATTGGATGGCGGATCGGTGGTCGGCGATGACACCTTCGTACACCTTGTCGAGAGCGCCGAGATGGGCCTCGACGACGGCACGACCCAGCGAGTAGTCGTCCCAGGATCGCGTCCGGGTGAGATGACCGGGGAGACCGTTGGCGATGCCACCGAGAGTGGCGATGCGTTCCGCCACCTCATCCGCCATCTCTCGCACCGCTTCGACCTGGTCGTCGAGCATTTCATGCACGGCCATGAAGCCCGGTCCAACGACGTTCCAATGAATGTGCTTCAAGGTCATGGCGAGATCGAGGAGCCCGCCCAGGCGTTGTTGAAGGCGCTCATTGAGCTGGGCAGCGCTGTCTTGGGACAGGCCGGCAGGGCGAAAAGAGGTCTCGATCATGCGCGTTCTTTCCAATCTCGTGCGTGCGACGTGTCGTACCTACCCATTCGGTGCCGATGGAAACACCGGATGGATCAGGTCGCGGTGCGCCCTGCCGCTTCAGGAAACGGGGACCGCACCGACCACGACTCGAACCGTCGGCGGCGTTGCAGCCAGATCGATGGCGACCTCGTCGGCGACAGCCTCGATGACGAGCTGTGCCAGCTCGTCGGGGGTCGAGGTGGCCTCGGCTCCGGCGCCGTCGAGCTCGACCTCGACCCGCCCGGCGCTCGGATGCAACTCGCAGCTCAGGTTCTCCGGACCCAGCTCCAGCAACATGGCGCTCGCCTCGCCCACCGCCAGCTCGAGATCGCTGTACCGATCGAAGCTGAGATCGGCCGAGACGGCGGCATCGGCGGCCATCGTGCGCAGGACGCGAACGTATTCGGATCGCGCCGGCACAGTGACTCTGGTCATGGCGGGCGACATGGTTCGTATACTACGGCGCTCACTGCCAGCTGAGGAATGGGCGCCTGTGCCAGCCACCATCAACGTCGAGACGATCGAGTCCGATGCCGCATGCGTCTACTCCGTGACGGGCGAGATCGATCTTGCGACCGCACCGGAGCTCGAGGACCGGATCGATTTCCAACATGATGCCAGCGTCATCGTGCTCGACCTCGCCGATGTCTCGTTCATCGACTCGACCGGTCTCCGCGCCATCGTCAACACTCACGATCAAGCCGAGGGCGCCGGGAAGCAGCTCCGTGTCGTCAGCGGACCGCGAGTCGTCAAGCTTCTCGAGATAACCGGATTGTCCCAGCGTCTGCACGTATACCCCGATCGGTCTGCAGCCCTGGCCGATGGCTGAGGCGTCACCCGGCGACGCCGACCGGTTCTCGCTGGAGGTCTCTGCAAGCGCCTCCGCCCCGGCCACAGCTCGCCTGTTCATCGGGGCCGTGCTCCGGGCACTCGGCAACGAGGATCGAATCGAGGATCTCAAGCTGGTGGTGTCCGAGGCCATCACCGCCATCACCGGTGCCGCGCCGGGGACCACCGCCACCGTTCGTCTCGACGCTGCGGCCGGAATGCTCGAGGTCGAACCGCTCGATGCGTCCATCCTGCCCCCCGGATCGATCGGCATGGATGTCATCTCAGCCCTGTTCGCCGCAGCCCACATCGACGACCAAGCGCACCGTCTGGTGATTCCGTTTGGAGCGTCTGTCGCGACTCCGTGATCGAAGAAACCGACCTGTTCGCCAGGCGCAGCGAGCCACGGGCGATGGCCGAGATCGCCGAGCGTTACGACCATCTAGCCACGAGACTGGCTAGACGTTTTGCCGGTCGTGGCGAGTCGATCGACGACCTCACCCAAGTGGCTCGCCTGGGTTTGGTCAACGCCATCAACCGCTTCGAGGTGGAGCGTGGCTTTGCGTTCGCCACCTTCGCCACCCGAACGATCGTTGGCGAGTTGAAGCGACACCTGCGCGACAAGGCGTGGTCGGTACGCGTGCCGCGCTCGCTCCAGGAACGCACTCTCGAGGTGGGCAAGTCGGTGCAGCATCTCACCCAGCGCCTCGGACGCTCCCCCACGCTGCGTGAGATCGCCGCCGACATCGACTGCGACGTCGAGGAAGTGATCGAAGCGCTCGAGGCGGGGGGCGCCTTCACGGCGGCGTCGATGGATGCGCCGATTGGAGACGACGCCGACAGCGGCACCCTCGGTGGGGTTCTGGGTGGCGACGACGAGGAACTGGAGCGCAGCGCAGACCGGGTGACCGCGGCGGCGCTGATGGAGAAGCTGCCACCCCGAGAGCATGCGATCTTGTACCAGCGGTTCTTCGAGGGCAAGACCCAATCGGAGATCGCAGAGAGCATGGGCATCTCGCAGATGCACGTTTCTCGATTGCTCCGGGCGTCGCTCGACGTTATGCGTCGTCAGCTCGGCGAGGTGTGAACGCGGCGGTCGCTCGCCAAGTGTCTCCGCGATGGATGGTGAAGGTATCCGCCATTTCCTCCACGATGATCAGGCCGTATCCACCCTTGCCGTCGGCGGGAGTAGGCGCCGCTCTACCCCGATCGACCACGTCCACGATGAGGTTGTCTTTCTCGCAGCGCAACGTGACCACCAGATCGGCGCCCGGATCGGACCCGTGGATGACGGCGTTGGTGACCAATTCGCTCACCGCCAGCTTGGCTCGATCGAGCACGTCTTCGCTGACCCGACCGCGGGAGCTCGCGGTGGCGAACTCCTCGACGAGCTCCCTGGCTATGGCCGGTGCGGAGCTGTCGGCAGTTAGCGTTCGTTCAGCGCGACCCACGTTTCTCAATCGAATTGGCTTCCATCGGTTGGAGCTGACCCCTGGCAGTGTCCAGTTGTGATGCAGCGGCTTCATCTCTCGTCGTTGCGTTGGTGATGAGTGCCCGGCCTGATTCTGACATCATGCCTCTACCCGACCTGCCCCGAGACAAACGTGACGAGTCGATGAAGACCAACATACCCTCGCAGGTGTTCGAAATCGCGGTTCGTAATCACGGCGATGCCGTGTGCATCACCGACAGCGCGCTCGACGCACCGGGCCCCACAGTGCTGTTCGTCAACGACGCGTTCACCAAGCTCACCGGATATCACCCGACGCAGATCATCGGGAAGAACCCGCGCGTGCTGCAGGGCCCGCTCACCGATCGCCTGGTGCTCGCCGAGCTGCGCAACCGCCTGAGCCATGCGGAGCGCTTCGAGGGGGAGACGATCAACTACCGAGCCGACGGCTCGCCGTTCGTCATGTACTGGACCATCGATCCGGTGGTCGACGCCTTCGGCTCGTGCACCCACTTCATCGCCATCCAGTACGACGTAACCGCCGTGCGCCAGGAGCAACGGCTGCGCACCGCAGAGCGCACCTTGGGGACTGCAGCGATTGCCCTGGCCGACCACGACGATCCGAACGTTGCGGCCGATCTCCTCGCCGGCCACATCAAAAGAGCCGTCGATGGCGTGTTGCTCGCCGGCCAGTGCAGCGTTATCACGAGACACCTTCGCACGACCAACGTGTTCCCTGCCACGAACCCGGAGGAGCGCAACCGATTCGCCGCACTGCTGCGTCAGCACCGCAACCCAGCGGCCGTCAGCCACAGACACGGCCGCGAGATCGTGGTGCCCTTCCCGGGAATCGCCGGTGGGGTCGTGGTTGGAGGCCTCGACGCAACCTCGGAGCGACTGGTACCAATGGATCACCTCACCGATCTCGCAACGACGGCTGCCACCGGGCTCGGCGCCCTTGCTTCCATCGCTCAGCGCCGACAGGAGACGATCGCTGTGCAGCGGGTCCTCTCCCCGCCACATCAGTTCGATCTGACTGGCTTCGCCACCGTCGTGCGCTACGTGCCGAGCCGCCGGACCGAGCAGGCAGGTGGCGACTGGTATGACGCCATCGAGGTTCCCGGCGGAGTGCGACTCGTGATCGGTGACGTGGTGGGCAAGGGTCTCCGCGCCGCCGCCGAGATGGGTCTCTTACGTGCGCACCTCCACGCCCAGCTGGCGACGGGGGAGGCGCTGCCCCTCGTCGTGGCCGATGCCGACACCTTCTGTCGTGAGGAGGGAATCGTGGCGACCGCGGCGGTGGTCGACATCGAGGCGGACACCGGCGATGTTGCCATGGTCACTGCCGGCCACCCTCCCCCTCTGATCGCAGGCGATGGAGGGGTGCGCTATGTGGATGCCCATCCGGCACCACCACTTGGTGCGTTTCGTGAGCCGGAACCTCCGGCCACCGAGTCCACCGCTCGACTCCACACCGGTGAGGTGCTGGTGATGTTCACCGACGGCGCTCTCGACGAGCGAACCGCCGGCATCGGGCGGGGGCTGGCGAGCCTGGCCGCCAGGCTCGCCACCACCGATCGCGATGTGCGTTCGGTGGCCGAAGCCGTCATCGTCGGCGCAGATCCGGAGCGAGCCGATGATGTCGCCGTGCTCACCATCTCCCGAAGCGGCTGAGCCCCGGCAGGCCCCGCCGCCCGTCAGCCCAGCACCAGATCGAGGTCCTTCTGTGCGGCCAGCTCCACCTCGACCAAGGCGGAGCCGTCGAACCCCTGCTCCTCGAGGTCGTCGACGAGGGCGCGCACCGTGGCGACGATTGTCTCCAGTACGAACAGCTGGTCGGCCGCTGCTCGGCGGATGGGTTCCAGAGCCGCCTCGACACGTTGGGCGGCGGTGGGGGCGTGCGGCATCGCAAGCCGCACTCCGTCGGTGGCGACGACACGATGCGGGTCGGTGTACAGGTAGGCAGCTCGGAGCGGTCCGGCGAGATGGCGGACGACGTCGCCGGCGGTGGCCGGATCGTTGACTCCGGGAGACAACGCCCGCAGTGCGATGTCGACGAGCTGACGGATTCCGAACCCAGGATCGGCTTCGATCGTGCGGCTCTCGTCGAGTGCCACCGTATCAACGAGGCGGCGTATCTCCTCCTCGCCCAGGCTGCGGTCTTCCTCGAGCCACACCGTGAACAGCCGGTGGCCCACAGTCACGTACGATCCCACCCAGATGTCGAGACGGGCGATCGCTCCATCGGGCAATGCATCGACCGCTCCCTCGACGTCGATGCCCTGGACGAAACCCGATGCTGCAGCTCGCACCGCACAGGTGTCGGTATCGGGCACGATGTTCCACGAGTCGGTCGCCACGGGGATGTTCATGGCGGCACCACCGGGAGCGTGCCCCGAGGACGTGGCTTCAGCCAGCTCGCGGAACACCTCCTCGGTGGACACCGCGATGCGCCTGATCGTGTCGTCGATACGCACCCTCCGGGTGATGTGATCGATGTAGGCAACGATGGAAACGGCGGCGAAGAGAGCGAGAACAACCGCAACGGACGCCGACCAATCGACCCGCTGCGCCTCTGCCTCGGCACTGCCGAGCACGGCGAGCGCAGTGAGTGCATAGGTGAAAGAGCCCATCACGACGCCGACGATCATCTGCTGGAAGCGATCCCGGAGAAAGCCGTGCACCACGCGTGGCGAGTACTGGCTACCGGCGAGTTGCACGGTGACGGCGCTCAAGGAGAAGACCAGGGCGGCCACCGTGATGATCGATCCGGCGATGGTTGCCAGCAGTGTGCGCGCCGCCGGTGCCTCCGATGATATGAGGAGCGGTCCGGAGATCCCGCTGTCATCGAGCTGATTGGTGGCATAGACGAGCAGCAAGCTCGCACCGATGAACAGCACGGGAATGAGGAACTGGCTGTCGCGCAGCCGGTAGAGCAGACGGCGAGGCTTCACGCCACGAAGCTACCCGATGTCTGCCATCGGGAAACGACGCGCCATCCGGTTGCCGGCGATCGGAACACCGTCGCCGGCCGCGGAGGTGGCGGCAGAGGTACGTGAACCCGACGCACGGGTTTGTCAAGATGCAGTCGGAACGCACCGGTCGCCACGGCGGTGCACGAACTCGAGGAGCGAATTCATGGCATCGTCGCTGCTGGCCGCAACCACCGATGCGGATGCGGGTGAAGCATTGGAGCAGCTCGGGGCGCTCACGCTTGCGGACTGGTTGTGGGCGGGTGGGCTGACCCTCGCTGCCATCGTGGCGGCGTTGATCACGTTCCGCATCGTCAAGAGGGTGTCTGCCGCGCAACTCGCCCCTTTCGTCGCCAGACTGCTGGCAAGGCTGGCTTCGATCGTCGTCTTCGTGCTCGTCTTCTTCTATGCCATGCAGCGGGTCGGGGTATCGCTCGCACCGCTGCTCGGTGTGGTGGGTTTGCTCGGTCTCGCCCTGGCGTTTGCGTTCCAAGAGGTCTTGGAGAACTTCATCGCCGGCGTCTTCCTGTCGGCACGGCGCCCCTTCAACCAAGGCGACGAGATTTCCACCGCCGATCATCGCGGCGTCGTCGAGGACATAAGTCTGCGAGAGCTGACGGTGCGCACCTATGACGGCGAGCTGATCTACATCCCCAATGCCGAGGTGTGGCGCAACCCGATCATCAACCACACGATCCGCGGTGTACGCCGCACCACCGTGGAGGTGGGAGTTGCCTACGACAGCGAGCTCGGTGACGTCGGCGAGCTGCTGCGCGGCGTGCTGCGCAACATCGAGGGTGTGCTCGACGATCCCCCGCCGGAAGCCCTCGCCTACGAGTTCGGTGCGTCGAGCATCAACTTCGCTCTGCGCTTCTGGCACGATCCGCCGATCGGCGACGAATGGCGGGTGCGCGACGCAGTGATCAAGGCAACCCACGCTGCCCTCGGAGACGCGGCTGTGGAGATTCCGTTCCCGCAGCGGGTCGTCATCATCGCCGAGCGTGACTCCGCACTGGAGCCGAGCTGACCTTCGCCCTCAATTGACTTCGAAGCGAGTGCCGATGGCACTCGGCGGGTCACTGCGCAAGACGGCTCGTAAGAATGGGTATCGATCCAGCCACCGCAGCATCGTCTTCCAGTTCACGATCACCAACGCCAAGATCATGAGGGGGAAGGGGATGCTGGGCAGCACCTGGGACAGACCCGGGAACTCGGGCTGGAGGTTGAGCGCAAAGGCCTGCAGCGCACCGAACAGCAGCACACCCACTGCGGCACGGAGCGGGTGCCAGCCCCCGAAGATGACGATGGCGAGCACGATCCACCCGAAATTGCGGGTGGGCCGGTCCGACCAGCCCAGCTTCACGTCGAGGGTGAACGCCGCACCGCCGATCCCGATGAGCGCTCCCCCGAGCGCCGTGTACCAGTAGCGCAGCCGGTTCACCGGCACCCCGCGGGCATGGGCCGCCTCGGGTCGCTCCCCGATACCTTGCAGATCGAGGCCGGCGCGAGTGCGATACATGTACAGGTAGGTCACGACGACGGTGAGCAAGCTGAGGTACACCACCACGTTGTGACTGAACAGCACCCGGCCGAGGAAGGGGATCTCGCTCAACAGTGGGATGTCCCACGCCGGGACGGCCACGGGTTGCCGCCCGACATACGAGCTGCCCAGAAAGCGACTGAGTTCGGTGCACAGAGCAAATAGGACGAAGCCGACGGCGACCTGATTCAGGTCCAGCTCGATGTTGCCGAACACGATGAGCAAGGCGACGATGACGCCCACCGCCGCCGCCGCAGGAAAGCCGAGCCAGACGTTGCCGGTCTCGAATGCGACCACGAATCCGGCGAGAGCGGCCAGCATCATGCTCCCGTCGACCGACAAGTTGATGACTCCTGCCTTCTCGCTGATGGTCTCTCCCATCGTGGCGAACAGCAGACCCGACGCACCGGCGACTATGGAGGCGATTGTGGCCGTGTCAAATAGCCCGACGAACGCAGCCCACACCCCACTCATGGCGCCATCTCCTGCTCGGCCCGACGTCGGCTGCGGTGCACCGCCCAACCCAACCCGAACATCGCAGACAGCACCAGCACACCCTGCAGCACCCCGCCGAGAGCAGAATTGACGTCGAGCCGCAGGTCGAGCTGAGAACTACCCACCGCGATCATGGCGAAGAAGAACGAGATCGGGATCACCCAGAAAGCACGAAACCGTGCCAACAGGACGACGAGGATGGCGAGGAACCCGTAGTTGCCCGAGATCGCCGGGATGAGCTTGTAGTGAAACCCGGTGGCCTGCGACATACCAGCGATTCCGGCGAGAGCGCCACAGATCATGAACGCTCCGAGCAGATAGCGGTTCGTGGGAATGCCCATCAAGAACGCTGACACGCGGTTGGCGCCAACGGCTTTCAGCTTCAGCCCGTAGAGCGTGCCCCGGAACAGGATCCACACACCGACAATGGCGACGAGGGCCAGTGCCACCGCGAGCGGCGAGAGCCGGGTTCGCTCCAGCGAGGGGAGCAACGCAGCGTCGGCGAACACGTCGGTGCCGCTGGTCGATGCCACTCCGGTGCGTGACCACGGACCGATGATGAGATACGTCGTCAAGGAGATCGCAACGAAGTCGAGTCCGAGCCCTCCGAAGATCTCATTCACCCCGCCCACGGTGCGCAGCAATCCAACGAGCAGCCCCCACAACAGCCCGCCGAGCACACCCGCGACGATGGTGAGTGCGATCAGCAGCGGGCGGGCGGTGCTCACTTCTCTGGCGACGAAGGCAGCGGCGATGGCACCCATGATGATCTGTCCTTCGATGCCGATGTTCCACATCCCGGCAGCGAACGTCACGATCAGCCCGGCAGAGGCCAGCGCGATGGGCACCCACACCATGACGGTGTCACCGACCTTGGCGGCCGAGCCCTCCTCGAACGGCGGCCATCCGATGGATCCCTCGATGATCAGCTGGATCGGCTCCCAAGGGTTGGTGCCCGCCAACCAGAGAAGGGCGACGGCGCTGACCACGACCACGGCCGCAGGGATGACGAAACTCGCCGCATTGAACCGGTTCACGGTGCGAGCTCACCGCGGTGAATCGGCGCCGTCCGCCCACCGATGAGCATGCCGATCTCGTCGACGTTGGTTGCGCCGGCGTCGAGCTCGCCGATGATCGCCCCGGAGAAGAAGACGAGGATGCGATCGCTGTAGCGCAGCAGCTCGTCGAGATCGGCCGAGGCGAAGACTATCGCGGTTCCCTCCTCCCGCCTCGCCAGGAGCTGTCTCCAGACCCAATCGGCGGATTCGATGTCGAGACCTCGGGTGGGATGTTCCATGAGGAGCACGGACAGCCGCGGCGGGAGCATGGCGAGCAGCAGACGTTGCTGGTTGCCACCGGAAAGTGACTCGGCGGTCGAAGCCTCGGTCCCCTTGATGGTGAAGTGCTCGACCTGGCGCTTGGCCACCCCGCGCGCTCTGTCCCAGTCGATGAAGAAGCTGGTGTCGTCGCCGGTCAGGACGAAGTGCTCCGTGACGGTGAGTCCCTGGATGAGACCTTCCTCCAGGCGGCCGGCCGGTAGGTACTTCAGGTTTGCATCCAGGAAATCGTGATAGTGCTTGCCGGTGAGATCACGGCCGGCGATCGTGACCTTCCCCTCCTTGGGGGCGCGCATCCCGCAACACAAGCGGAGAAACGTGTCTTGCCCGCTCCCTTCCATCCCGGCGAGCCCGATCACCTCCCCGGCATGGACATCGATCGAGAGAGAGTGCTCACTGAGCAGGCCAGAGGCGGTGCGAACCCCGCTCAGTCGCAGGTGGGGCCCACCGAGATCCACCTCCGCCCGGTCCTGCATCTCTACTGCCTGACCGAACATCAGCTCGACGAGCTGCTGCGGCGGCACCGGCAGATCGAGCTCGCCGACGACCTTTCCCCGGGTCATCACGGTCACCCGATCGCACAGCTCGTCGACCTCCTCGAGCTTGTGCGAGACGAAGATGACACTCATGCCTTCTGTGGCGAGCTCCTTCAGCGTGCCGAACAGCTTGGCACGCTGGTCCGCTGAGATACCGGTGGTTGGTTCGTCGAGGATCAAGACCTTGGCGCCCAGCCACAACAACCGCACGATCTCGAGCTGCTGTCGTTCCCCCACCGTGAGCAGCCGGGCGGGAGTGTCCGGATCGAGATTGAAGCCGTATCGGGAGCACAGCTCCTTGAACTCCGCCGCCGCCGATCTACGGTCGAGTCGGATCGCACCCGGGCTTCCCAGGACGAAGTTGTCGAGGGCGGTGAACGGGAGGAAGACGAGCGGGTCCTGGTGCAGCATCCCGATACCGGCGGCAATGGCATCCTGCGGCGAAGCCAGACGAATCTCCCGACCGTTCAGCACGATCTCCCCCGAATCGGCGGCGTGGAACCCGGAGAGCACCTTCATCAGCGTCGATTTGCCGGCCCCATTCTCTCCGAGCAGACCGTGCAAGGTGCCCGCTTCGACGGTGATGGTGATGCCGTCGTTGGCGCGTACCGGACCGAAGTGCTTGTGAATGTCGCGCAGCTCGAGGCTCATGGCGCTCCGAGGCTAGAGAATCGAGTGCGCCGATGTCTCGGCCAAGTCGTGGTCGTGCGGCAGGGGAGGGCCAAGGACCCTCCCCTGTTGACCGAACCGAGGCTCGTTTCCCCTACTCGAGGTCGCAGACCCCCTCGATGCCTTCGAGACACTGCTCGGAGTACCAGATCTGGAAATCGGTGGCCACCTCCCCATCGCCGAGGAATGGGGTGCCGTCTTGCCAGTTGAGCGGGCCCGTGTAGAGCTGGATCGAGCCGTCACCGAGCCCCGCGATGAAGTCGTCGAGGGTTGCCGACGCGTCCGCCGAGAGCCCATCGCCCTTGGCGTAACCGATGATGCTCGTATCGGGATTGTTGATGTCGCTCCAATCCGGAGCGATCCACTGCCACTCGGCTTGATAGGTCCCGTCGATGACCGATTGGGCCAGGTCGAGATACGCCGGGCCCCAGTTGAAGTACGGGACGCCGAGGCAGATGCCGGGCGCCTCCTGACAGGCGTCGATGTAGTCGTACGGGACCGCCCACAGCTGCTCACCGGCTTCGGCTCGCTGGTTGCTCCGCACCAGTGCCTGCGTCGTGTCGATCCCGGAGAGCACCACGTCTGCGCCTCCGTCGATGAGGTCGTTCACCACCTGCGTGGCATCGAGCGTCACGCCAGGGATCTCGAACCAGAATCCGATGTAGGTCACACTGAACTCGAGCGAGTCGGGATCCTCGCCACGGAAGTTCTCCCAGCAGTACTTGGCTCCGAGGTAAGCAGAGTTGACGAGCCGGCGAGTCTCGTCGTTCGTGAGCGGTCCGAGATACCCGAGCTTGCCGGTCTGCGATTCGAGTGCGGCGGCGCAGCCGGCGATCATCTTGCCGAAGATCATCCTGCCCCAGACGTTGCCCAGATTGGTGAGGTCGGCCTGATGGTTTTTCCCATCCGCCCAGGCGCTGTCGCCCGACACCCAGATCATCGGAACATCCGGATTCTGTTCCGCAGCAGCGAAGGCTCCATCGCGCATGTCGTCGGAGTTGAAGATGATCAGATCGGCGCCCTGGTCGATCATGTCGGCGGCGACACCTTCTGGAGTGAGACCGGGATTGTCGGCCGGGTTGATGAAGTCGAGGCTGATCAGAGCATCCTCGGGCAGGCCGAGCTGCTCGATCGCGTATTCAGCGCCCTCGAAATGGGCCTGGCTGTAGCCCTGATCGGTCTTCGGCCCGACGAGCAAGATACCGAGTTTGAAGTCCTCGAGGGGCACACCCTCGCCCCCACCGGCGTCGCCCTCATCGTCACCGCCGGTGTCGGCCTGAGTGGTGGTCGGCTCGTCGCCACCGCTCGCAGTCGTCGCTGCGTCATCGTCACCGTCGCCGCAGGCGGCGGCGAGCAACGCCAGTACGACCAGCATGGCCAGCAAGTTCACCCAGCGCCTTGTCCGGTTCATCGTGGGACTCCTCCTCCTGCCCGATCGCCACATGCTACGCCGCCCGATCGAAGTTACGAGCACAACCCGAGCTGAAAAGACACGTCCCGGCCCGGCTCCGCCACCACCACGTCGCAGCCACCCGAGCGATCCGCATCGACCACGAAGGATCGGTGCCACCTCACGTCTGTGAGGTGGAGCCTCACGCCCGTATCACGAGGCTCGAGAAGAGGAGGGAACCATGCGAACCTCACGTACCCGATCTCTACTGCTGGCGCTGATCGCCACGACGGTGGTCCTGGCCATCGCCGGGATCGCGCTCGCCGGACCGGACCGGTCGACCACGTTGCGCGTCGATGTCGCCGAGAACGGCTTCGACTTCGTGTGGGACGAAGATCCGGTGTTCGACGACGGTCTTCCCGCCTATGGGAACGCTTTCGTGACCCAGGGCTACATCTACGAAGCGGGAACGCTCACCGGCACCGACGGGATCAACCCGGACGGCTCGCCGGAGTTTCCGGCCAATGTCGTGGGCACATGGACGTGCTACGGCTACTTCGTCGGCGATGGGGGGCACACCGAGGAGGGAGCCTGGGTGGTCACTGCCCAGATCTTCGAATTCACCTCTGACACGGTGGGCGGGCACACGATCGTCACCCAGGGCTTCGAGACGCCGCAACTGGCCGGACCTGCGGTTCGCGCTGTGGTGGGCGGCACCGGCAAGTACTCGTCGGTGCGAGGCGATGTGACGCAGATCACGCTCGGTCACAACACCTCCGACGGCATCGATGCCAGCTTCAGCTTCGATCTCGACAACGTCGGACGCTGACGCACATCAGGCGAACAGCTGCAGACGGGGGGTGCCGGTCGTCCGGCACCCCGTCGGTGCGTGCGCACCAGGACACTCAATCCGGCCACCAGCGCGCCTTGGTCGTGCCATCGGTCCTCGGATGTCGGACTCAGGCAGAATCCGTGGCGTTCGATGAGATCTAGTGTCTACCAACGACATGCCCAAGAGTCATCCACCATCCCGGCGCGAGGGAGGGTTCCTCAGCGAGCCGATCCTGCACGACCATCCCACGGCATGGCGGATTGCCCGCGTGTTGTGGGTCATGGCGGCCCTGCTGTTCGTCGCAGTCGCCGTTGGGCCCTTGCGGCAGGTCGTCGACCGTGTCGACGAGGTGGTCTTTGACGCCGTACTGGCTGCGGAGTGGACGCCTGCCGTGCTGCTGGCGCGGGTGCTCGACTTCATCGGCAGCGCATGGGTCACGGCGCCGCTCATGGTCGGCGTCAGCGGGTGGCTGATCTGGTTGCGTCGCTACGGGGCACTCGCCGCCTGGGTGACCGCCATGATCGTCTCGCAACTGTCGATTGGTCCTCTGAAGATCCTGTACGAGCGGATGCGGCCACCCCAGGGACTAGTGGCGACGTCGGGCTTCTCCTTCCCGTCGGGCCACTCCGTGGCCGGCGCAACGGTGGCGGTGAGCCTCGTCATCGTGCTCGTCAAACCCGGACCGCAGCGCCGCAACCTCGAGATGCTGGCCGCGGCCGTTGCGGTGACGATGGCCCTGAGCCGGGTCTATCTGCGGGCGCATTGGTTCTCGGACGTTCTCGCCGGGGCGGCGCTCGGCGCCGCGATCGCCATTGCAGCCGCCGCCGTCATCCACCGCATCGACGAGCGGCGCGAACGCCTCCGGGGCGGATTGTCCCCGGTCCGCTGACGTTTGGCCGTATCAATCAGGCTCCCTGTTTGGCACACTTGACCAAAAGACCCTTGCGGAGCATGGATGACCGGACATCGGCAGAGCGTCACGCAGCGGCCCCATACCGGTGGCGATGGACCTCCGCCGTTGCGCAGCGATCTGAGCGGCATCGGAGAGCAGCGGCAGCTCCGACTCGCCGGGATCACCGTGGCCGGTCGGCGGCGACGGCCCTCCGGCGAGAAACCCCCGCTCCCGAGGGAGCTCCACCTCAGTGGCAAGATCTGGCTCGGTACTGCCGTCGTCGTGGTGCTCGTCTGGGCATCGCTCTTCACATTCCCCGCCACGACCGACTTCTGGTTCCGGGTCGACCACGCCATCCTCCGCTGGTTGGCGGCTCTTCGCAGCGACAGCGCCACCGTCACCATGGAGGCAATCCATGCCCTCGGCTCGTTCTGGGCGATCCGTCCTCTCCGCTGGGCCACGCTGCTGATCCTCATCGCGTTCCGCCGGTGGCGGTTCGTGTTCGGTGCGCTCACCGCTTTCGTCGTCGTCGATGCGGTAGTGAGAGCTCTGGCCGAGCAGCTGGGACGGCCGAGGCCCTTTGTCGAGATCATCGGCGAGTGGTCCGGATACAGCCATCCGTCACGGCCGGTCGCAGTCGTTGCGGTGACTCTCGTCGTGATGGGGCTGGCGCTGGTGCCCAAGGGCCGCGTCCGCAGTGTCTTCTTTGCGGTCGCGGCGGCGATCGTGATGCTGCACGCGACGTCGCTGGTCTATTTGGGTACCGACCATCCGACCGATGTCGTGGTCGGCGCGTTGTTCGCACCTGCCGTCGGGGTGCTCGTGTTTCGGATCTTCGTTCCAGAGGACATGTTCCCGGTGAGCTACCGGCGTGGGCGAACGGCCCACCTCGACGTGACCGGACGCCGGGCCCAAGCCCTCACCACGGCTCTGCGAGACCAGCTCGGTTTGGTCGTCGAGACGATCGAGCCCCATGGCCTCGCTGGATCGGGTGGCTCGACGCCGCTGCGGATCAAGTGCGCCGGCGAGGAGGCTCCGTACGTGTTCGCCAAGCTGTATGCCCGAAGTCATCTGCGAGCCGACCGCTGGTACAAGATCGCACGGACCATCCTGTACGGACCACTGGAAGACGAAGCTCGCTTCTCCTCGGTGCGCCAGCTCGTCGAGTACGAGGACTACATCCTGCTCAAGCTGGAGAACGCCGGCCTCCCGTCGCCGCGCACCTTTGGCTTCGTGGAGATCACCCCCGCTCGGGAGTACGCCATCGTGACCGAGTTCCTCGAGGGCGCCGAGGAGATGAGCGAGGTGGAGATGACCGACGCCATCATCGATGAAGCACTGGAGATCGTTCGCAAGTTGTGGGACGCCGGCATGGCGCACCGCGACATCAAACCTGCCAACGTCATGGTGCAGGACGGCCGGGTGGTCCTCATCGACCCCGCCTTCGCCACCATCCGACCCTCGCCGTGGCGTCAGGCGGTCGACCTGGCCAACATGATGATCATCCTGGCGCTGCGTAGCTCGCCGGAGTACGTCTACCAGCGAGCCCTGCACTACTTCTCTGCCGACGACATCGCCGAGGCGTTCGCTGCAACCAAAGGCGTGACCATACCCACACAATCCCGCACCGCACTGGCAACGCTGCGCCGCACCGAAGGGATCGACCTCGTCGCCCGCTTCCGCGATCTCTCGCCTCACCGCGAGAACATCAGTATCCAGCGGTGGACACTGCGCCGTGTTGGTCTCACGATCGCCGCGGTGATCGGTGCGCTTGCGCTGCTCGATCTGATCGTGACCAACATCGAGTCGGGTGTGCTGTGAAACGGCTCGGTGTGCTCACGGCCTCACTCGCCATGATCGTTGCGGGGTGCAGCGCGGAGCTGGGGCGCACCGTGCCTGCCTGTGACGACCCAGGCGCCACCTTGATCCTGGAGATCCAGTCGGTGCCGGGTGCCGAGTTCGTCCCGTGCGTGGAATCGCTCCACCCGGAGTGGCAGTACCGCGACATGGAGGCGAACAGCCGCGGCGCATCGTTCGAGATCGATTCCGACCGGCTCGGGTATCCGTTCCTCACCGTGGAAATGGTCTCCCGTTGTGATCCCGGTCACCTTCCGAGATCACCCAGTGACGAGCCCGGGGCGATCCTCTTCAGGGACGTCGCCGAGTCCACCTCCGTCCAGGTCGTCGTCGTTCCCGAAGGCCAGGCGGAAGCGACGGCTGCGAGAGCCGTGGAGATCGTCGCCGAACTCGCCACCCTGGTGGTGGCCGGCCGGACGCTCGACGTCGAGGTGGACGCTTCGGTCAGGAGCACCGTCGAGCGGATCGCCGCCGCACGCCGTGACGGCGCCCACGTCATCACCGTCGATCTCCGCAACGCCGAGGAGCGCACCCTCGGAATGTATCTCGCCGGTGAAGACTTCGAGCAACAGCTGCTGTCGGTGGACGATGCGGTCGACGAGATCGAGGACGTCACGTCACCACCCACCTACACGGGGCAGTGGATGTACGTATTCGATGGCGGGTGCGCGGTTTACGACTTCGCCGCCTCCGGCGCCGGTGTGGCCACGATCGAATCCGACGTGCGAAATGCTCTCGGGCTGGTGGCCGTCGAACCGCTGCGTGCGGAATTCCGCGACGCCGGGTTCGAGTTGCCATGACTCACGCAGGTTCGGGGGAGCCTGGGGCGCGATGGAAACGGATACTGCAGGGAGTCGTCTCCACGGCCGTCGTGGTCGGGATCTTTGCCGGAATCATGCCGCAGATCGCCGACTACGGCGACGTCTTCTCCACGATCGGCCAGATGACCGGCCTCGAGATCGGCTCCCTCGTGCTCGTGGGGTTGTGGAACCTGGCGACATACTGGTTCGTGCTCGTCGCCGCCCTCCCCGGCTTGCGCTTACGTGAGGCCGCGGTGGTGAACCAGGCGTCGACAGCGGTGTCCAACACGCTTCCCGCCGGAGGCGCCATCGGTGTCGGTGTCACCGTTGCCATGCTGACCTCGTGGGGCTTCCGGGTGACCGATATCGGCCGCTCTGCGCTCATCACCGGGATCTGGAACAACTTCGTGAAGCTCGGTATGCCGGTGTTCGCTCTGGCTCTGCTGGCCTTGGAGGGCGACGTCACCCCGGCCCGGATCACGTCAGCGATAGTCGGTCTCGGCGTGCTCGCCGGCGCCGCCCTCGCTTTGGTGTTGCTGCTCCGCAGCGAGCGACTGGCGTTCGCCATCGGGCGAACGGTGGGACGTGCCATCGATCGGCTTCGGGGTTGGTTCCGCAGGCCGGCGCTCGGTGACTGGGGGGAGCGCACCGTGGGCTTCCGTCGCGATGCTGCCGGTTTGCTCGGCGCCCGTTGGATCGCCCTGACTTCCGCCACGTTGCTGAGTCACGCGTCGCTCTATCTGGTACTGCTCGTGGCCCTGCGCCACGTCGGGGTCGGCGATGACGAGCTGTCGTGGGTGACCGTCCTCGCTGCGTTCGCCTTCGTCAGACTCATCTCTGCGCTACCGATCACACCCGGTGGGGTGGGTGTCGTCGAACTCGGTTATGCGGCAGTGCTCACCCTCGGTCTCGATGCCGCGAGCTCGGCGCAGGTGGTGGCTGCGATCTTGGTCTTTCGCGGGGTCACCTACCTGCTCCCCATCCCGCTGGGAGCCGCGTCCTATCTCCTGTGGCGCACCAACAAGCAGTGGAAGATGCCAGAAGAAGCACGTGACAGGATCGCAGGCCGGGACCCTGCTGAGATGGCTGCCCCGCTCGGACCGAGGACCTGACCTGCGAAGCTTCGAAACCGGCCCGTCGATGCCGGCGCACCGGGTTACTGCACCAGATGCACCGGCATCTCGCCCACGATGGACGCCAGCAGGGCTTCGAGCTGGAAAGGATCAGTGGTGGTTGTCCCCCAGCCGAAGCCCCGCGCCAGCGACTCGTTGAAGGTCACGTCGGCGCTGAGACACGGCGACGTCGACGTCGACATCTGATCGAGAGTGATGGTGAAGATGCTCACACCGGCGGCCGCGGCGGCGTCCGCCGAAGCAACCGCCCACGCCTTTCCGGTATCGATCTTGCCGGGCATGGGAAGCTCGGCGATGCACGGCACCCCGTCGGACACGAGAATGATCACGTCCTCGATGCCCGGGCGTCCGTCATTCACGAGCATGTCCACGGCCAGGTCGATACCCACCGATTGGTCGGTGCCGTAGCACGGGTCCCCCGGCGAGTTGCCGGTCGGTGAGCACCCGACCACGGCGTCGAGCGCCGCCTTGGCCGATGCCTGGTTGTTCAGCAGCGAGTCGAGCGGTGCGATGTCATACGCCTCCCGGGCAAACGTGACGACACCGAGGTGGACTCCCTGGGCGTGCTCGGCGGCAAACGTGTCGATGAGCGCCTTGTCCGCATCGATGGCGATCGGCAACTCGTCCTCGAACGACCCGGTGATGTCCTGCACGATCACCACATCTGCCACCACCTCGCGAGACGCTACACCAGTAGCGCTCATCTCGAAGTGGTCGAAGCCGAGCACCCTGGCGAGCACGGTGTCCACCTGGTTGCCGGAGACCTGATGACGCCGCCCCGTGATCTGCACGGCGTTGAAGGGCGGCACTCCCGGGTAGAACGTCTTCGTCGGAGCCTCCCAGAAGCCCATGTCGACATCTGCAGGATCCACCAGCGGTCCCCACCCGTAGTCGTTGGCGTTGGCGTAATCGGTGGCGGCGGTGAGCACGGCAACCGGATCTGGCAGCTCGCTCGCAGCCGCGATCACGGCTGAATCGACGGCGTTCTGCAGCTCGGCTCGGGCCAGATACGCCCGGCCGATGTCCAACACGAAGGCACCGAAGCCGATGAGCATCACGAGCATGAGGCCGATGAAGATCAGCGACGCGCCTCGTTCACCGTCGCTCCCAGTTACGGGCAGGTACGGAGGCGTCTGCTGCGATCGACGTGACACAGCACGCCAAATACGAGAATTCCCCACCACTTGTTTTCCCCCAAAATGGCCCCACGTGTCCCCCACGTGTGGCAAGTATTGGACCGCACGAAGACAATGCTGTCAATCATCAACATTGATGAACGGCAGGACCTCAAGCCCACTTCCATGCGATTCTCGGCTGCCGGAGGCACCGCGTCGTGCGCTCATTCACCTCCGTGTGAAATCGGCGGTTCACCCCAAATGGATGCGCGGTGTTTCCGAAAGAGATAGGCATATGGCGATCGCGTATAGGCCACGCCGCGTCGGCTTCGCCGGATCGTGTCGAGGGTGATCTCGTCGTTGCGAACCGGGATCAGATACGTCTCGAGCCCCTCCGTGGAGACGGCATAGTCCCACGCACGCGACGTCACCACACCTGCCAGCTCGTAGCGAGGATCGAGCGACGCCATGGCGGCATCGCCGTGGGATGGGTTCACCAAAAACATCCCGCCGGTACGCAGGTACTCAGTGCAGTGCTCACTGACGAATCCCGCATAGAACGACACCAGCAGATCGATACTCTCCAAGTCGACATCGAGCCGGCGGCGGTAGTCGTCCGGGAGGAACCGCCAACTCGCCGGCTGGACGGAGTCGCGATGCGTGGCGATGATCTCATCGACTCCCGCGGCATCGGCGAAGAACTCGGCGGCTCGCGGGTCGTTGTCGACATACGTCACGTCGTCGAACACGAACGAGGCCGCAACATCGACGAAGGAGCCGGGGTACAAGACGGTCGCCGCCGGAAACGTCGCACCAACGGCCGTGAACAGCCGGTGTCTGTCACCGGGGTGGCGATCCTGATCCGCCCACAGCAGCTGTGTCATCTGGCGCATCCTGCTACCTCGCCGTGTCAGGCCAATCGCTCGGCAAGCAGCGTTGCTCCCCGATGCGCAATCGATGCAATCGTCAGCATCGGGTTGACGCCAGACGCCGTGGGGAAACACGAACCGTCCATGACGAAGAGATCCTTGGTGCCGTGCACCTCGTTGTTGGCGGCGACAGCCGAGGTCAGCGGGTCGGCACCCATTCGGGCGCTGCCCATCTGATGGAATGAGAAGTAGCCGGTCTGGTTCGAGCCGTAGCCGATGGCATCGACATCGGCAACGAACGCCTCCGGCGACGTCACTCCCGGGATCCACCGCACGGGGCGAATGGTGGATGCGATCACCTCGGTGGCTCCCGACGCCGCCAGCCACTCTGCGGCACGTAGTACCCCTTCGCGGATGTGGCTCTGATCGCGCTTGGAGATCGAGTACTTCCACACCGGGCTACCGTCCTTGCGGATGGCCACTCGACCGTGATCCCGATCGCGGAGCAGTATCCCCGCGACATTGAGGTGGCCGAGACCCAGCACGTCGCGTTTGAACAACGCCCCGTCGTCCCAGCCGATGAAAGCCGCCGGAAACAGCGGGTGCACCGGTGCCGTCTCGAACTTGAAGCCGTAGCCCCGTCCGTCGAGATCGGCGAACTCGTCGGTGTAACGCGTCTGCAGGATGCCGGTCCAGGGTGCGACTTCGTCGTCGTAGCGACCCCACACCGCAGTCACCGGGTGCAACCGCAAGTAGTCGCCGACGGCCGGAGTATCGATACCGCTGCGGAGCAGGATCGCCGGGGTGTTGAGGGCGCCGGCGGCGAGCACCACCGCTCGGGCGCGTACTCGTACGGTGTGCGGACCGACGGAGGCGACGAGCCCGGTGGCGCGACCATCCTCGATCTCGACGGCGCGTACATTGGCCCCGACCACGAAAGACGTGTCCCCGGCAGCGGCATCCTCCAGGTACGTCGTGAGCGTCGAGCGCTTCGCACCGAGCCGACAACCCATGGTGCAGTAGCCGCACGCCGACTCGGTGCATCCATCGACGTTGCGTGGCATCTCGTCAACGTGCCATCCGAGGTCGCGCATGGCCTTCTCCATCAAACGGGCCCGCGACGAGGGCCAGCCGTGGTCGCGATTCACGTTGAGGCGCGCCTGCACGGCTTCCACCGACGCCAGGTAGCGAGCATCCTCGAAGACGCCGTGGAACCCGGCAACCTCGTCCCACTCCCGCCGCACCTGCTGTGGTGTCGCAAATGACGTGGTGTAGTTGATCACAGTCCCCCCGCCGAGCGTGGCACCCGCCAGCATGAGGATCCCGCCATCAGCCGTGGTGCCGAGAGCCCCATCGAGATACATCGACCGGTAGGCATCGGCTTCGAGATGGCTGAAGTCCCCTTCGTTGTGATAGCCGCCGCGTTCCACGACGATGACCCGCAAGCCGGCCGCGGCGAGCACGCCGGCCACCGTGCCGCCACCGGCACCGGACCCCACGACGACAACATCAGCTCGCAGTACGGTGTCGGTGGCGACGGTCTCGACCGAGATCGGTTTGGGCTGCGGCAGCGGTGGCCCGTCCGGACCGGGATAGCCCATTGGCTGCCATGCCGGCGGGGGACGGCTGACATCCTCGGTGGTGACCCACAGATACGCCACGAGCGTCTTGAGCGCTCGTGCGCCATTTCGTACCAGGCCGAGCCTGCTGCTCTCCATCGTGCGATACGCATCCGCTCTCGCCAATGGCGACAGCGAGGTGAACCGCTGCGGACGACCAAACAGCAGTGCGCCTCCGATATGCGAGTCGAGGAGCCACAGGAGCTGCTTGAAGTCCTTGCGGTCCTGGTCGTGGGGCAATGAGGCGAACAGCCGAGGGAGCCGTTCGGCGAGACCGAGCTGCGCACCCGGCGTGGTCCACGCGGGTCCGCCACCGGGCACCGACGGCAATATCGTGTCGACGACCGTCGTGAACGTGTCGAGGTTCCGTTGGGTCAGCTGCATTTTGATCTCCTCGACAGAGGCTAGAGCCTGTGCGAACAACACAGATTGTGCTCCAGGCGCGGACTCACTGGCCGCACAACGTCAGCGCAGGCGATCGGGATCGACGGACATGGGGAGAGATGCGATCTCTTCGGCAGCCGGTGCGATGTCGCGACGAAACCGGCTCAACTGATCTCGCACCACGAGGCCGAGAGCGATCCAGATGGCGACGAACCCGAGGAGTCGGCCCGCATCGAGGACCTCGCCGTAGAGCAAAACACCAACCAGCAGCTGCAGCGAGGGTGCGATGTACTGCAGTAGCCCCATGGTGGAGAGCGGGATGCGCTGCACCCCGGCTCCGAAGAGCCACAGCGGCGCTGCGGTGACGATCCCGGCCGCCAGCAACCACATCGTGATGCCAGGGCCGGCGCCGAGCGAACCGCTCCCCGCCGCGGCCAGCACGACGAGGTATCCGGTGCAGGGCACGGCGACGATCGCTGCCTCTCCGAACAGCGATTCGAGCGCACCGGTGGCGGCCGGCAGCTTCTTGAGCAGCCCATAGGTACCAAACGACATGGCCAGGGCGAGCGACACCCACGGCAGTCCGCCGTGGACGATGGTCATCCCCGCAACACCGATGGTTGCCACCGTGAGTGCGACTCGCTGCGACCAGTTGAGCCGCTCCCCCAGCACGAGGACGCCGAGGGCCACGGACACCAGAGGAGTCATGAAGTACCCGAGGCTCGCTTCCACGATCCGTTCACTGACCACCGCCCACAGAAACAACCCCCAGTTGACAGACAGCAGCGCCGCACCCGCAACAGTGAGCGCCACGGTGCGCCGGCTGCGGAAGCCGGCGCGCCACGACCGCAGACGCCGAGCTGCAGCGAGGACCACGAGCAAGGCCGGGATCGACCAAACGACTCGGTTCGCCAGAATCTCCACGGCAGCGACGCCGTCGACCAGGTTCCAGTAGATCGGGCTGAGCCCCCAGATGGTGTGGGCGGCGATCCCCATCCAGAGGCCGGCAGCGAGTCGATGTGAGGCCATGTCCCGGGCAGTCTGGCAGCGTCTGGTGAGGGCCTCGCTGGTCGGAGATCCGATGCGATCGACCTGTTTCCAGCCGCTACAGCCGCCCGTATACTCGCCCCGGTACGCGCTCATCCAGAGCGGTGGAGGGACAGGCCCTTCGAAACCGCGGCAACCGGCGACGCACGGTGCCAATGCCTGCACGATGAGTTGCCCTCGGCGGTCTCCGCTCGAGGCGCTCGCAGAGCGCGTCGCAGCAGAACGGAGCCCGACATGACCAACCTCTCTCCGACCCGCTCAGCGGGCGCTACGGCCGTCATGCGCTGTATGCGCTCTCGGGTCCTTCGCTGACACGGCTTCTGCACCGACCCGAGAGGATTCCGCAGAGCACCGGGTGACCGTTTCCCAACGCCACCTGACCATCGACCACAGGAGAACGAGATGACAACGACTGCATCCAGCTCGGCCGACGTGCGGCTGAACGATGTCGACATCGCCACCGTCGGCGAGCTGGCCAACCACATCACAGAGAACCCCGACGCCGGCGACACGAGGTGGGCGGCATCGGTTGCGTGGAGCGGCGGCTTCCGCTCCGAGGCGAGCATCCGCGAGTTCGACCCGATCGCATCGGACGAGCCGACCGGGCTGGGGGGCACCGACACGGCGCCCAACCCCGTGGAGCAGCTGCTTGCGGCTCTGGGCAATTGCCTCGCCGTCGGCTACGCCGCCAACGCCACTGCCCTCGGCCTCGAGCTGCGCGATCTGCGCATCGAGCTGGAGGGCGACCTCAACCTCGAGACGTTCCTCGGTCTCGCCGACGGCCATGCCGGCTACTCGGGGATTCGGGCAACCGTGCACATCGACGCAGACGGCGATCCGGCAGCCATCGCCGATCTCCACGACAAGGTGACTTCGACCTCCCCAGTGGGTCACACCCTGAGCAGAGCGATACCGCTGGCAATCGAGCTGGGCTGAGTCGAGCCGGCTGCAGACGAGCTGGGGGCGGGTCGGACGCCCACCGACCCGCCCCACGCTCGACGACGCACCGAATGCACTCAGCGCCGGTACCGAGCATCCCGGCCCAATGCCCGGGTAGCCTCGGCTGCATGCAACAGGTCGCCGCAGATACCTACCGGCTTGGCACCCGCGGGCACAACTTCTACGTGCTCAAGGAGGGCGATCGGGCCACCATCGTGGACGCAGGGTGCCGCAACGAGTGGAAAAAGCTGATCGCAGCCTTGGAGTCGGTTGGGCTCTCTTTGGCTGCGGTGGCCGGGATCGTCGCCACCCACTCCCACGCCGACCACTTCGGGCTCGCCAAGAGGGCTACCGACAACGGGGTGGTGGTCGCGGTCCATGAGGATGAGGCGACGAGAGCAGCCGGTACCTACCGAGGTCGCTATGCGGTGTCTGCCAGCGAGCTGCCGCTGTTCAATATCCACGCACTGCGGACGTTTCTCCCCATGATCGTCGCCGGCGTTTTGAAGCTGGATCACGTGGCCGCTGTCGAAACATTCGAGGATGGTGAGACGCTGGACCTTCCAGGCAGTCTCGTGGCCATCCACACTCCGGGTCACACTGAAGGCCACACCATGTTCCACAGTCCGGATCGGGGGCTGCTCTTCACCGGTGACGGTCTCATCACGATGGACCTCATCGGGCCGGAGCGGGGGCCACAGATGATCGAGCGCCGCTTCAACCTCGACGACGCCATGGCGCACGCTTCGCTCGATCGCATCATCGATCTCGAGGCATCTCTCATCCTGCCCGGCCACGGTGAGCCGTGGCCGGGTTCACCGGCAGGGGCGGTTGCGCTCGTCCGTGGCTGATGGTGGGTGTCGACCGGTGTCCGCGAGGGAGCAGACGCTCACTCGCGGGATGCCACACCGCCACTCACCGCCTGCAGGACGACGATCCTGGCGCCGTCGGCGACCGATGCATCCAGGTCGTGGACCGTGCGATCGTCGTGAAACACCGACACGTGAGGTCGGAGCGCACCGATCTCGTCGAACAGATGAACCCGCAGCTCGGGATGCCTGACGCAAAGCTCATGGAGCACATCACGCACCGTCTCTCCGTCGACCTGGAACGTGCGCTCCTCGCCAACCAGCGTGGCGAGCATGGCAGGAATGGTGACTTCGACCCGGCTCATGCCACCGGCAGCACATGGGTGGACAGGATCCGTGGGAATCGCCACGGCAGCCCGATCCACCCGTCGCCGCCATCGGGGCTGTGGATCACCTCGCCCCCGGTCGTGCCGATGTAGACGCCACCTCGGCAGTCTGTGGCCATGGCGTCACGAAGCACGCTCGTGTAGCTGTCGGCCGTCGCCTCACAACGATGCCACGAATCGCCGTCGTCTGTCGACCGGTAGACGGCGAACTGACCGTCAACCGGCATGCGGTACTGATCCGATTCGAGAGGAACCACGAAGAGCGCTCCCGATGCGGCGTCACGATCGATGGGAAAGCCGAATCCGGCGCCGGGAAGACCGCGTTCGATGCGCTCCCAGGACACACCACCGTCATCGGTGCGATACACCCCGCGGTGATCCTGACGCCATATCGTGTCGGCATCGTCCGGATGCGCCACCAGGGCATGCACGCAGTACCCGATGTCGCCGCCGTCGCTCGGCGACGTCACCTCGACCCCCTCGTTGCGCAGCTCCCAGGTCTCGCCACCGTCCTCGGTCGCGAACACACCGACTGCCGAGATCCCCGTCCACATCCGCTGCGGGTTGCTGGTGTCGACGAGGACACGATGAGCAGCCAACCCACCAAGACCCGGCTCCCATTGCTTGCGGGTGGGATGGGCATCGAGACCGGCCACCACCGACCACGTCTCCCCCGAATCGTCGCTCGTGAAGAGTGCCGCCTCTGCGACGCCGGCGAGCAGCCGCTCCCCGGAGTCGGCGAACGTCCACACCTGCTCGAGTTTGCGCCCGTCCGCTTCGTCGAATGCCGGGCCGGCAACCACCTGGTCCCATTGCTCGAGGTCGGTGCTGCGATGGATCGCCGCTCCGAACCAGCTGCTGCCGGTGGCGAGCAGATGGCTCCCGTCCGCGGCGCGGCCGAAGGTGGTCACCTGCCATCCCTTGAGGTAGGGCCCATCGAGTTGCCAGTCGACCGAATCGTCGGACCAAGCGATCCAGGCGCCCTTCATGGTCCCGATGGCCAGCGCCGTGGTCGTGCGTGCCTCCACTGTGTCGTCTCCCCAGCGTATCGCTGCGGAGCTCACGGTGCCGCCGCTGCGCACTGCCGGACTGGCGCGGACTCGACCTGGAAGTCAGGTGCGGTTGAGCAACGGCGACCCGGAGCTCGACCCGCCACGCCCGTCGCCATGGGCCAGCGCACGCAGCTCCGCAGCGAACTGCGCCAGGTGGCGGGACGGTGCGGCGCCGAGCGCGTCTGCCAGGTCGCGCCGGAGGCGCTCATAGGCACGTAGCGCCGCAGCAGTCCGCCCGTGGCGATGGAGTGCAAGCATCTGGAAGGCCGCCAGGCCTTGGTGCAGTGGCTGTTCGTCGACGAGATCGCCGAGGACGGACAAGAGACTCGGATTGGTGCGAGCCATGTCGGCTGCGATCAACCCTTCGGCGTGAGACAGGTCGATACCGGCGGCACGACCCTGTTCCGGTTTCACGATCGACACCCAGCGATGGGATGGTGCATACACGGGTAGGGACGGGCAACGCCACGGCTTGATACATGCCGATTCAGGAGCCAGCCGCACTCTCGGGCGGAGATCCATATGCTGTTTCCATGGACCTGTACGCACGGGTGAACATCCTCGGTGGTCGTGCGGTGCGCCTCCCGAAAGGCGACGTGGAGAATGCGATCTCGCTCGATGCCAACCCCATCGAGCGCGCCGTCGGCTGGGTGAACAAAGGCATCGACAAGCTGCACATCGTCGATCTGGACGCCGCGGCATACGGTGACTACCGCAACCGCAGCCTGATTCACGATCTCATCGCGGCGGTGGATGCACCGGTCCAAGTGGCCGGAGGGGTTCGGTCCGCGCTCGAGGTGAAGAGGCTCCTCGATGCGGGGGCGTGGCGGGTGGTGATGGGCACGGTCGCCATCGAAGACCAAGTGCTGCTGTGGGACATCTGCCGGGCGAATCCGGACCGGGTCGTGGTGAGCGTCGACGTCCGGACCGATTACGAGCTGGCGACGCGAGGGTGGACTCAGAACAGTGGGCGGTTTCTCGAAGAGGTGCTCATCGAGCTCTCCTCGGCCGGTGTCGCCGGCTACATGGTCCAAGAGGTGGGACGCGATGCCTTGAGCGAGCCGCCCAACTACGACGCCCTGCGTAGTGCCCTGGCCATCGTCGCCGAACCGGTCGTGGCCGCCGGCGGCGTGCGCAACCTGGACGATCTCCAGCAGTTGCTGGAACTTCAAGAGTCGGGCCGGCGGCTCGGCGGGGTGGTCGTCGGCAGGGAGGTCACCGAAGGCCGGTTCGCCATGGAAGAAGCCACGGCGCTGATCCACGGCAGTGACCCGGAGACATCGGTCGATCTCGGCTGGTGCGATGTCTGCTTCGGTGTCGCTGACGCCGCTCGGTCGCAGTCGTTCTACGAGAGGCTCGGGTTCCGCAGGGTTGCTGGAGACGCCGGGTCTGGTTGGCTCGTGATGACCAACGACGAGGTCAGGCTGGGGTTCTTCGAGGACGGTGTGGATGCACCGACACTGAACTTCCGGGGACGCGACGTCCGCACCCTCGTCTCCGAGCTGGAGCAGCTCGGACTGGCGATGGACACGCCACCGCACGAGGAATCCGACGGATCCGTCGGGGCGTTGTTCCACGATCCCGACGGAGTCGCCATCTATCTGAACACGTCACCCGGAGAGACGAAGCCGACCTGATCGGGCAGGGCTCCCCGCCGAAGCGGCGTTCCGGCCGTGTCAACCACGTGCGGGGAGCAGGAGGCACGAGTCCCCGAATTCGTGCCACCGGTATTCGCCGGCGAGCGCCGCGGCGTAGGCTGCAGCCACCAGCTCCTCCCCGGCGACCGCAGCCAGCAGCCTCATGTGAGATGCGTCGGGCTCGTGCCATCCGGTGATCAAGCCGTCCACGACGGTGGCCGGCGTTGCGGCCTCCAGCACGAGGTCGGTCCAACCCGACATGGGGCGGAACCCCTCTCCACCTGCGGCTGCGCTCTCCAGCGCCCGGGTTGCGGACGTGCCGACGGCGATCACCCGGCCACCGGCGCGCCGCACCAGCTCGATCATTCGCACCGTCCCCGGCGGCACCTCGAACCACTCCGGTTGCGGGTCCTCGCCCGCCGCGAGCGACGAGACACCAGTGTGCAATGTGATGGGTGCGAAGTTGACACCTTGGGCGACGAGGCTGGTGACCAGCCGTGGCGTGAACGGCCGGGCTGCACTCGCCATCTCGGCGCTGCCGAGTCCGTGCCGCGCCGGTAGGGCAAATACCGTCTGGTAGCGCTCGAGTGGCCAGGGCCGTGGAACGTACGCGTAGCGAATCGGCGCACCGTACAGGTCGAGGTAGCCGGGCAAGGGACCAGGCAGATCGAGCACGGCCGACCACAGTCGCACCCCTCCCCCGGTCCGACCATCCGACGGTGCGACGAGCACGGCGGCGCCTCCTGCAGGGAGTTCGATCATCTCCCCGGCTGCGGCGTCGAGCACCGGACCCGTACGATCGGGTTGCCTGATTTCGATCGTCCAGCGCAGCGGCGCGTCATCAGACGGCGAAGGCGTGGCGAGATGAACCGTGACCGGCGCACCGGCGTACGACCCGGGAAGCGCAGCCGGGAGCGTGGGACTGGTGTTGACGACCAGCAGGTCGCCGGGTGTGAGGTGGTCGCCGAGGTGCGGAAACCGGGTGTGCTCGATCCCCGCGAGCGAGACCACCATGAGTGCGACATCGTCCCGGCCGGCGCCACGTTCCTCGGGAGGTTCGCTCGCAAAGCGCTCGACCGGCACCTGGTACGGGGACAGCAGCGATGTCGTCATGAGACGACCATCTCTTCGAGCTGGGACTTGGTGTAGCGACCGCTGGGTGGTCGCTCGTCGACGAGTCGCAGCAGTGCCGGCACCACGGTGTGGGGAAGCGGGCGGTCGGAGATGTCCTCGGTCGGAAACGCAGCTCGATGCATGTCGGTCCGCATGTCGCCGGGATCGAAGGCATAGAACGACAACTCGGGCTCCTCGACGGCGAACACCCGGGTCAGCTGGTCGAGCGCCGCTTTGCTGGCTCCGTACACCCCCCAGCCGGCATATGCCTCCACGGCGGCATCGGAGCTCACGTTGATCACTGCGCCCCCGGTGGCTCGTAGGGCGGCCGCGGTCAGCCGGGTCAGCTCGAGCGGTGCGATCGTGTTCACCGCCAGGGTGGCGGCGAGCGCTCCGTGCGGCGATCGCAGCAGAGCCGGCAGCGGGGTGGGCCCGAGCGAGCTGGCATTGTTCATCAAAAGGTCGAGTCGCCCCCCGCGGCGTTTCACCAGCGCGGCGAGCGCCATACGGTGCGCGGAATCCGCGACATCGCCGGCCACGACGGCGACGTCGGTGATGCGACGGAGCTCGGCACCGACATCTTCGAGGAGATCGGGATGACGAGCGTCGAGAACGAGGGCCCAACCCCGTTCGGCCAGCGTCTGGGCGACTGCGCGGCCGAGACCGCGGGACGCACCGGTGATCAGTGCGTGAGGTGTGTCGTGTATGGGATAGGTCATCCCCGCACGGTAGAACTTAAAGCGTGCTTGAAGTCAAGAGGGAATTGCGGCAGAGTCGGGGCGCAGAATGCGGCGCCGCTCCCGGCGACGCCGCACTCACCGCATGGGGGCACCGATCAGTCGTTGTCCACGTCGTCGGGACCGTCCTCGGTCTCCGTGCCGACCACGACGAACGCTTCGTCGAGTTGCACGTCGATCTGGCGGCCATCGTCCATCGTGACCTCTACCTCGTAAAGGCTTTCCTCGTCCCCGACCTCCGTGTCGGTGACGTTCCCCCCGCCCAGGTGCTGGATGGCCGCTTCGCTGGCACGCTCCAGAGCCGGACCGGTGATCGGGGTATCGGTATCGTCACCTCCGGCGATTGCCACGCCGGCCGTGGCGATGAGCGCCACCGCCGCAGCTGCGGCAACGGCCCACCTGATCATCCTGGACTTGCTCATCCGCCAACCTCCTTTCTCCTACGAGTCACCATGTGGTCTCGTCATGTGGTTTGGCTTGGTGGACCCATCATGCCGGGGGCATGCTGACACCACGCTGACCGCCAATCCGCGGGAACTCGGCGTTCAGCAAGGAGTCAGGTTCTCCGCCAATACTGTGGACGGGACGATCGCATCGAGACGAAGGACGCCCCGATGAAGCTGCTCGTGGTGGAGGATGACCCCAAGATCGCACGCTATGTGCGGAGGGGTCTCGAAGCTGAAGGCTTCACGGTCGACGTCGCCACCACCGGACCGGATGCGCTGTGGCTGGCGAGCGAGAGCAGCTACGACCTCATCGTGCTCGACATCATGATCCCCGGTCGCAACGGCTACCTGGTGTGCCGCGATCTTCGTAGTCGCGGCGATTGGACGCCCATATTGATGCTCACCGCGAAGGACGGGGACCTCGACGAGGCCGAAGCGCTGGACACGGGCGCCGACGACTATTTGACGAAGCCGTTCTCCTTTGCGGTGCTGGTGGCGCGGGTGCGGGCACTGCTGCGCAGATCGGCCGGTCGCAGCCTGCCACCGGTACAGGCCGGTGATCTGCGCCTCGAACCTGGGCAGCGTCGGGTGTGGCGCGGGGACGAGGAGATCGCACTGACGGCTCGCCAGTTCGACGTCCTCGAGTTCCTGATGCGCCGCCGGGGCCAGGTGCTTTCGAAACGGGACATCCTCGACGGCGTGTGGGAGTTCGACTTCGACGGTGATCCCAACATCGTGGAGGTGTACATCGGCCGCATCCGCCGCCGCATCGACGAACCGTTCGACCGGCATTCCATCGAGACGGTTCGGGGAGCGGGGTACCGCCTGGTCGACGACGGTGGCTGACCGGACGAGCCCGAGCTCCATGCGCCGGGGCATACGCGTCCGCATCACCGCGCTGGCGACGCTCGCTGTCGCCGTCGTCCTCTCGCTGATGGGTGTCGTCCTGGTGGCGACCGTGCGCACCACGCTGGTCGACGGGCTGGACGACCAGCTGCGCAATCGTGCGGAAACGATCGAGACCGTGTGGGCCGGCGGCGACCGACCGGTCGCGGCCGAAGGCGACCCCGACGAGAGCTTCTGGCAGATCGTCGCCGGGGGTATGGCAGTGGCGGGCAGCGACAATGTCGCCGGCCGTCCACCGCTGGCGCCGCCCGCCACGACGGAGCGAGTCGTCTCGATCGAGTTGGACGTGCTGGAAGGCCCCGCACGGGTGCTGAACCGGCCGCTTGGCAGCGAATCCAACGACCCCGTCTTGCAGGTTGGCATGTCCCTCGAGGACATCGACGAGACGATGGCGGTTCTGGTGGCCAGCCTTGCGATCGGGCTACCGATCGTGACCGCACTGCTCGCCATCGTGGTGTGGACGATGGTGGGTCGCACGCTGGCCCCCGTCGAGGCGATTCGCGCCATGGCCGCCGGGATCGACGGGACGGATCTGGACCGGCGGGTCCCGGTGCCCGACCACGACGATGAGATCAGCCAGCTCGCCATCACCATGAACGAGATGCTCGAGCGCATCGCCGTTGCCCACTCGGCAACCCAACGCTTTGTGGCCGATGCGTCGCACGAGCTGCGAAGCCCGTTGACGCGCCTGCGCAGTCAACTCGAGATCGAAGCGGACGACGTCGACCATCGAGCCCTGCTCGAGACGGTCGACGACATGCAGCACCTCGTGGAGGATCTACTGCTGCTGGCTCGCATGGACGCCGGCCGCCATCCGGGCGGTGCAACACCGCTCGACCTCGACGAGGTCGTGCGAGCCGCCATCTCGACCACCGAGGACGGTCGGCCGGTGACAACTCGGCTGGCACCAGTGATGGTCGCGGGCCACGAACGGAGCTTGCGTCGTGCGATTGCCAACGTCATTGCCAACGGCCGGCGCCATGCTGCGACCGCTGTCCGGGTGACTCTCTCCACCGAGGATGGGTATGCGGTGATCGCGGTCGAGGACGACGGTCCGGGGATCCCCGCGGAACTCCAGCCGGCGATCTTCGATCGGTTCGTGCGGACCGACGAGGCGAGGACCCGCGTCACCGGTGGCACGGGGCTCGGGCTGGCGATTGCTCGCGAAGTTCTCGCCACCCACGGTGGCACGATCTCGGTCGACATGGCGTACACGAGCGGCGCTCGCTTCGTGCTGCGTCTTCCGGCACTCGACTGAGCCAGCGTGTGTCCCGCCGGCGCCATGCGTTGTGCGGCGCTGATCAGGCAGCGGCGATCGAACCCGAGCGGCGGCGGCGTTGCCCTGAGTCGAGAGCGGTCTCATAGTTGCTGCGGAGCTGCCGTAACACTCTCGCCCGGGTCGGCCCCAGACTGCCCACGGGCCGCTCCAGGCGGCGGGCTATCTCGGTGTAGGGCAATGGCTCTTGGGCAAACACCAGGCTGAGCAGCTTCTGGGCTTCCGGGCTGAGCGCCTGGAAGCCGGCACACAACGCTGCTCTCTCCGCTGTGTCCGGGCCCACGTCCGGCTCGTCGACGTAGCGTGCGTCAAACACGCCGTGGTCGGCGACGAGCACCGTACGTCTTCTCTGGCGCACGACTTCGATCGCCACCCGTCGGGTGGTGGTACGCAGCCAGCTCCCCAGACAGCGAGCGTCTCGAATCGACCGGGCGTTCTCCCATAGTTTGACCCACACGATCTGAACGACATCGGCTCGGGTCGCCTCGTCGAAGCGAAAACTGGCCAGCGTCCCGGAGACGGCGCCGTCGTACTTCTCCATCACGGTGCGCCAGGCGTCTCGATCCCCAGCGGCGATGTCGGTCAGCAGCGCGGTAGCCTCGCCACACCGTCGGGTCTCGGTCGTCATGCTCTCCCCTTGCTCGACTTCGAGCCGTCAGGACCGATTGTGGGGAGAGCATGTCAGCAGCTGCTTATGAGGCCGTTAGCGCCGTTCTAACCGCAAGAACCGTCGTGCCGCAATGGGGGCACCACCGGCCGTGTTCGCTCAGGCGAGAACCCCGCGGATCGTGGCCATGGTCGCGGCGGCGCCGGTCGGATGCGCGGCAATCGCAGCACGCAACGCCTCCGGATCGGTCAGGTCGCCGAGAAGCTCAGTTGCCCCTTCGCTGGCGAGGACGGAGACGAAGCCCCAGGGATACAGCGCACGATCGGCGAAGCGCACCGCTTCCACCAGGCGCCTCCTCTGCTCCTGGCGGCGACGCTGCGCAAAGGCAAGCGATGCCGCGGCGCAGGCGAGACGACACAGCCCGACCGTGTCCGGCAATGCCTCGAAATGACGGCGGCTCTCTGCAGCGGCGCCCGATGCGGCGGCGATGTCGTCGGTGCGCAACGCAGCATCCGCGAGCGCCAAGTTGGCGTAACCGAGACCACGCCGATCGCCCACGTCGGTGAAGCGCTGTCTGGCGGAGGTTGCACCATCAGTGGCTGCGGAGAAATCGGCCGCATCCACATCGAATTGGGCGCGAACCACCAGACCCCATCCCAACCCGCGCACGTCATGGGCTTCCCCAAACCGGGCCACCGCCGTGTCGACGAGCTCGACGGCACGCCGGTCCCCGATGAGAAGCCCCACGTAACCGAGCCCGAGGATCGACCACACCACGCCCCCGTCGTTGCCGAGCTGTTCGTACAAGCGCCGGGCTGCGTCGAGATCGTGACGTGCTGCGTCCGGATCGCCGGTCATAGCCTTGGTGATCCCTCCCATGCGCAGCGAGATCGCTCGATTGGTTCTCGGCGATTCTCCTTCGAGATCCAGCGCAGCACCGAAGCGGCTCAGCGCATCGCGCAGATCGCCTCGATCGCGGGCCACGACCCCGAGCCCGGTGAGCGCTCGTGCTTCGAGCTCGACGTTGCCGCCTTCGACCGCCAGCTTCCGCGCGGCTTCGAACGCATCTTCCGCATCGGTGAGATTGCCGATGACGTCGTTGAACAGGCCCGCCGCATACAGGGTCGCCGTGCGACCTGGGTGGTCCGACCCCACTGTCTCCTCCAGGGTGCGGGCTGTCCAGCGGTGAGCCTCTCGCAAATGCGAGCGCCAGTACCAATACCACGTCAGGGACGGCACGAGACGGAAGGCGACACTCGGATCGCCCGCACCGAGCGACCACTCCAGCGCTGCCCGGAAGTTGTCCAGTTCGAGATCGCCACGGCACCGCCACTGCTCGGCATCGGGACCTTCCATGTGCGGTCCGATCGCCGCCGCGATGTCGGCGAAGTAGTCCGCATGACGACTGGCCGCCTCGGCCCACTCCTCGTCTTCAGCCGCCCCGATGGCGAAGTCGCGAACCACCGTCAACATCCGATATCGGGTGGCCTCCTCCCCATGGCGCTCCGCAACGAGGAGTGAGGTGTGGACCAGCCGCAGCACGATGTCGAAGACGCTGGCCTGGGGCACATCGCCAAACCCGGCGACCTGCTCGGCGGCCGCCATGGTCATCCCGCCGCTGAAGGTGGCCAGCCTGAAGAACACCGCCCGCTCCAGCGGCTCCAACAAATCGACGCTCCACCGCACGGCTTCCTCCATCGTGCGTTGCCGTCGTGTTCCGCTTCGCGACATGGCGGGCAGAGAGGCGTGGACCGACCGCAAGCGCAACGCAAGCTCGGTCACGCTCAGCCCAGCCGTGCCCGCAGCCGCCAGCTCGATGGCAAGGGGGAGCCCGTCCACGTGCCGGCAGATCTCGACGACCGCAGCTCTGTTCTCTTCGGTCAGCTCGAAACCGGCGCGAGCCACCGCAGCACGATCGACGAAGAGCCTCACCGCCGGATAATCGAGCGCCTCATCGAGAGCCACCGCCGGCGACGGCACTGCTAGCGGTTGCAGATGCCATGCCACCTCCCCGGGCACACCGAGCGGAATCCGGCTCGTCACCAAGAGGCGGACGTCGGGACATCGCTCGAGGAGATATCGGGCGAGGGCAGCAACGCTGTCGAGGAGGTGCTCCGCATTGTCGATGACGAGCAGCACCGAATCGCTGCGCAAGCGCTCTGCCAGCACGGCGAGGTAATCGCCCCCCCACATCTCGGCGACACCGAATACCCCGCCGACTTTCCGTTCCACGAGGTCGGGGTCGATGATCTCGCTCAGCTCGACGAGATGGGCCCCCGCGTCGAAGTCGGCTGCCGCCGACCTCGCCACTTCCAGGGCGAGTCGCGTCTTGCCGCACCCCGGGGGCCCGACCACGGTGACCAAGCGACGCTCCAGGATCGTCGCACCGAGGGAGGCCGCTTCTTCGGTACGGCCCAGGAAGGGTGACAGCGGTATCGGGAGCGAACCTGCCCGCCCCTGTTCCGTGGAGGCCGGCAGCACTGAATCGTGCAGCAGGATCTTGTCCTCGAGCTCGGTGAGAGAAGGGCTCGCTTCGAGTCCCAGCGCACCGAGCTCGTGGCGCAGCGCCGTGGCCGCATGCAGAGCATCGGCCGCACGGCCGGATGCGTACAGCGCCCGCATGAGCATCGCTGCCAGCCGCTCGTCGGTGGGGCTGGATTCCACGAGTGCTTCCAGCTCATGGACCAGTGCCGCAGACCGGCCGAGCCGAAGCTCGGCATCGATCCGGTCACGCACCGTTGCGTCGCGCAGCCGCTCCAGCCGGGCGATCTCTGCGCCGGCGAACTCCTCCCCCTCCACCGTCTCGTAGGCCCGTCCCCGCCACAGCGACAACGCCTCGACGAATGCCCGGTACGCCCGATCCGGATGGGCCTGAAGCAGCACACGTCCCTCCTCGACGAGCGTCTCGAATCGATGTGCGTCGAACCAGTGTCCGGCGAGCATCATCCGGTAGCCCGGCGAGATGGTGACGATGAGTTCGGGGGCGTCGTCTTGCTCGATGACAGAGCGCAGCTTGGAGACGTGGAACCGGATCGCCGTGGCTGCGCTTGCCGGGGGTGTATCCGCCCACAATGCGTCGGCGATGGCGTCGCTCGATACGACGCGACTGCTTCGCATCAAGAGCAGCGACAGGAGTGCCTGTTGTTTGGGCGCGGTGATCGGGACGATCGTGCCTGCATCGTCACGGACTTCCAGGCGCCCCAACACTGCAAAGTGCATGTATCTGACTCCATGTCAAAAATACCAAGGAGTTGGTTGCGAGGCTGGCTGTTGCTCAGCGCAATGCGGGTATCACTTCGCGTGCGAAGAGCTCGATGCCACTACGGTCGTAAGCGGCGTCCGGGAAGTTCACGATGGCGTACTCGAGACCGCGCTCGCGCCAGGTCCGCAGCTTCGCTGCGACCTGCTCGGGAGTTCCGGCATCCTTGGTCACCATCTCGAGCCGAGGCTCGATCGAATCGTCGGATACGAAGCGCTCCAGGATCGAACGAATCCACCGCTTCTTCTCGGCGACTTCGGCCTCCGTCTCGCAGCACATCACCGTGAAGTTGCTCGTGCGCACGATCTCCCCCGGATCGCGGCCGATGTCGGCACAATGGCCATCGAGGACCCCGTTCTTGTGGGCAAACTCGTCCGGAGAAGTCCCGAAGTTCGAGTACGCCGCATATTTCGCAGCCACCCGCAGGGTGAGCTGCTCGCCACCGCCGGCAATCCAGAAGGGTATGTGGGGTGTCTGCACCGGTTTCGGACGACAGATGGCGCCCTCTATGCGGTAGTGCTCCCCGTCGAAACTGGCCTCGTCCTCGGTCCACATGCGATACATGATCTCGACGCCTTCCCGAAGCTGACCGATCCGCACCGCCGGCTTGGGGAACTCGTAACCGTACGCCGCATACTCGTGCTCATACCACCCCGCACCGATCCCCATCTCGATCCGCCCACCCGAGATCACATCGATCGAGCTGGCCACCTTGGCGAGGTACGCCGGAGGCCGGTAGCTGTTGCAGGTGCACATCTGCCCGAGCCGGACCGTGTCGGTGGCGGCAGCGAGTGCCGCCATGAGGCTCCACGCCTCGTAGGTCGGTTCCTGCGTCCGCACCGGCACCGTGTGGAAGTGATCGAACACCCACAGTGACTCGTAACCGGCCTGCTCGATCGTACGGGCGACGTCGAGCATGACCGGCCAATGATCGCTGCGAGCAATATCGACGAGGTCGAGTCGCCAGCCCTGCGGAACGAAAGCACCAAATCGCATCGGCGCAACCTAGCCCAGCGCTGTGCGGCCCGGTCGGGTCACCTCCGCCACAGCGCACGCGCCTCTTCGAGGCTCATCGCCGCCGGCGTCTGCCGAGTGGCTCCTGCGGACCGTGCACCACCGCCGTCCGGCAACGTGGCGAGGAACTCCGGCGGGCGCCGTACCGATGTCCCGGCCTCGAAACCAGAAGCGAGCTTTATCAGGGTGGGCTCCGCCCAACGACGGCCCATGAACGTGAGCCCGACCGGCAAGCCGAACGAGAATCCCATTGGAACGGTGACGAGTGGGTAGCCGGCCATCGCAGCATACGATGACGTGCCGCCCAGGAAATGGTCGCCGTTGACCAGATCCGTCGGCCACGCCGGCGACCCGGTGGGGGCCACGATCGCATCGAGGTCGTTGCTGTCCATCACGGCATCGATCCCCTCGTCGCGCGAGATGCGATGTGAGTCCGCCAGCGCTTCCAGGTAGTCGGGATCGGTGAGGTCGCCAAACGTCTCAGAGAGCTCGAAGATCTCTTGACCGAAATAGGTCATCTCCACGTCGGCGTTGGCATCGTTGAAAGCGATGAGGTCCGCCAGTGTCTTGGGACCACCGTTGCGGGTGGCGAGGTAGAGCGCCACGTCTGTCTTGAACTCGTACAACAGCACGTCGAACTCTGGTGACGCAGTCGAGAACTCTGGGAACGACGGGAATGACACCGGATCGACCACGATCGCACCGAGCGCCGCAAGCGCCGTGATGGCTTCCTCCATGATGGCCGTCGTCTCCGGGCTGAAGAAGAAGCGCTCCCGCGCTACTCCGATCCGCGCTCCAGCGAGCCCGTTCGCATCCAGAAACTGCGTGTAGTCCGTGTGGGAGTTGCCTGCGCTGTCTGCGGTGAAAGGGTCGCGCGGGTCGACGCCGGTGAGCGCCCCGAGGACCACAGCCGCATCGGCCACGGTTCTGCCGATGGGTCCGATCGTGTCCTGGCTTCGCGAGATGGGCACGACTCCGGCGCGGCTGGTGAGACCCACCGTTGGCTTGATGCCCACGACCGCATTGGCCGTCGCGGGACAGACGATGGAGCCATCGGTCTCGGTGCCGAGCGAAGCCGCGGCGAGGTTGGCGGCGACGGCGGCCGCAGAGCCGCTGCTCGATCCACATGGGTTCCGGTCGAGGACGTAGGGGTTGCGGCACTGGCCGCCCCGAGAGCTCCAACCACTCGAGCTCTGGAACGAGCGAAAGTTCGCCCACTGCGACAGGTTCGCTTTGCCGATGATGACGGCACCGGCCGCTCGAAGGTGCGCCGCCACTGTGGCGTCCTGTCCAGGTGTCGAGTCGGCGAGCGCAAACGACCCGGCCGTCGTCAGCATGGCATCGTCGGTGTCGATGTTCTCCTTGATGACGACCGGCACGCCATGCAGCGGCCCGCGCACTCGGCCGGCTCGCCGCTCGCGGTCGAGCGCTCCTGCGATCGCCAGTGCGTCGGGATTGGTTTCGATGATGGAGCGGAGGTCGGTCCTGCCGCGATCCAAAACGCCGATGCGATTGAGATAGCCGCCGACCAGCTCCCGAGAAGTGAGGTTGCCGGCGGCCATCGCAGCCTGCATCTCGGCGATGGTCAGCTCCTCGAGATCGCGATGTGGTCGAGCATGCGTCGGTTGCCCAGCGGCGAGGCCGGGGGTCGTGGCTGCGGCGGCGGCTGCGGCGGTCACGACACCGGACTTGAGGAATGTGCGACGGGAGACGCCGAAACCGGAGACCATGGAGCACCATCCTTCCGGCTTGCCGTCAGGCCGGGAATCGGCTTCGGGGGGGTACGGCGAGCCTGTCGCCAAACATACCGATGCCGGCCAGGCAGCGCAGGGCGCCTCAGGTGCGCACGAGCGTCACCGGCGGAGCACGGTCGATGCAGTCGCGGCGCTCACCTTCGAACATCGCCGCACCCACGATGACGCCACACACCGAGTACACACCCGAGGGCACGAAGCCTGCCGCTGCCCGCTCCATACAGCGGTACTCGGGCACATCGCGGCGTTGCGTGGTCAGTAGTCGATGAGCAGACGGAACTCGGAGAGCTGGAAGCCATTCTCCACGGTGTAAGAACCGCCGGCCGCGGCCAGCGGCGAAAGGACGTCGCTGATGGTGGCGTCGTCCACGAAGTCGCCGAGGATGCGGGTGATGTCCACGTACACCGCGAGCCCGTCGCCGGCAACCGAGCTGTCGACCCGCTGGTAGGTCGGAGTCGCACCGAGGGAACCGGACTCGGCGACGAAGGTCTCCAGCAGCTCCGGTGAGGAAGATGCCGCGAATGCGTCGTTCGTCACCGCCAGGGCCCCGTAGTCGACACCGTCCACGGCTATCACTCTGGTGCCGTTGCGGTCCCGCACGGTGATCCCCTGGTTTTCCAGCTCGCGGAGAGCGTTGTCGAGGGCCTGGGCGACGAGGGCGGAGTCGTCGACGCCGATTCCCAGGAGCACTCCGAGATCGATGCCGGCTTCGAGCGGGATCACCCCGTCCCGGGCCGGCGCCACCGCGAGCAGTATCTCGCCACCGAGCGCAGGTACCAGGTCGTCGAGCAACGACATCCCGATCACCTGGTCGACCGGCTCGATCAGTGCAGCGATATCCGCTTCGGTCAAGCCGGCGCTGGCCACGGTGTCCTCGTAGAACGACGCCATCTTGGCGAAATAGCCGGCCGGTAGCGCAACATCGACAAAACCGTAGGTTCCTTCGGGAAGCGTCGGTCCCCATACTCCAGGGCCGATCGGATAGTTGTCCGGCACCGCATTTGCGGTGCGCACCAGGAATCCGGCGTCGTCGAGCTCCACCGTCATCATGGCGCTGGTCCGGGCCAACTCCTCTGCGTACGGAAAGTCGATCCCCAGTCGCTCGTACGAAGCGGCCAGTTCCTCACCGAGTGACGGGGAGACGTACGCCGTCATGAGCGGCTCGCCGCCGAGCGTGCTGCTCAGCGCCTGGAAATCAGTGAGCTCCGCCACGGACTCGGAAGCGTCGGTCTCCACCGCCCGACGCAACAACGTCAGCGAATCGGCGAGCAGAAACCGACCGTCCCGCAGGGTGATGTAGAACTCGTCGGTCTCATCGGGGAAGTAATACGCAGGTTTCCCGCCCACTTGGATCTGCTCGAACTCGTCGCCGTCCTCCGCAGCCTTGACGAGGAGACGATCCAGAAATGCCGCCGCTGCGGCTTCGTCGCGCACCTGCAGGGTTGCCAGCACCGACGGCAGTGCGTCCGAGTCAACGGCGTCGAAGTCGAACATCGCGCGAGGGAACCACATCGCCAGGCTGCCACTCCGGCCCATCCACGAGAACACGTCCTCGGCGAAGCGGAAGCCGAGCTCCTGCTCGGCCTCGTCGTCGAACTCGCGCAGCATGCCCTCGAAATCGGGAGCCTCGTCGATCAGCCCGTGCTCGGCCATCGGCGTGGCAAACGCCCGCACCAGCCGATCGAACCGCTCGGTGTCGCGCATCTGCAGGAAATCGAACGTGAAGACCATGTCCGCATCCGCGGGTACGGCCTCGGCGGCGCCATGGGGACTCCCCACGAGATTGCGCCATGCCAGTACACCTCCCAGGGCGAGCACTGCCACGAGGGCGACGATGCCGCCGGCGATGAGCCGGCCACGGCGCGACCCGGTCTCGGTGACCGTCTCGAGAATGGGATTGCCCGCGTCGTCCAACGGACGCACGGCGCGCTCGGCCGGATCGGCGTCGGCCATGACACCCGGCTGGCCCACCGGGTCGGAGTGCTCGTCCATGTGACCCCCTACGGATCGGACGCATGTGCGGCACGACGCTAATGGGTGATCCTGGGTGGAGACATGGGTCGCCCGGCCCTTCTCTGCGGCCACGGGTGCGGCTCACAAACGCGCCCGGATCTCCCACAGATCCGGAAAGGCCGGGCGGAAGAGCGTCGTCCTCAGGTATTCGGCTCCATCCGACCCCCCGGTGCCCCGCTTGGTCCCGATGGTGCGCATCACCATCATCACGTGACGGTATCGCCACTCCATGATGCCCTCGTCCATGTCCATGAGCAGCTCACAGAATCCGGCGAGATCGGGGTTGCTCCGGTACACCTGGATGAGAGCATCCTGCACCGCCGGCGATGGCTGGTTGGCGTGCCGCACGGGACGAGACAGCACGTCATCGGGAATGTCGTATCCGTGCCGGGCCAGGGAAGCGACGAAGCGGGCCCACAGCGAGGGCTCGTTCATGCGCCGCTCCAGCTCCGCGACGATCCCGAGACCACGAAAACGCTCTACATGAGCCTCGTCCTTCACACCGAGGAGGAACTCGAGCGAGCGGAACTGCGCCGACTCGAAGCCGCTGGCCGACCCCAAGAAAGATCGGAACGAGAGGAACTCCACGGGAGTCATCGTCTCGAGGACGTCGAGCTGAGCCACCAGCGTCTTCAAGATCTTGAGGATTCGCTTCAACTGATGCTCGCCATGTGCCTGGAGGTCTGCGTCGATGTGTTCGGCCAGGCGGTCGAGCTCATGGAGGAGTTGCTTGAACCACAGCTCGTAGATCTGGTGGATGATGATGAACAGCATCTCGTCGTGCTCGGCAGGCTCGGAGCGGATCTGCTGCAGGCTGAGCAATTCAGGGATCTTCAGATAGCTGCCGTAAGTGACCGGCTTCTCGTGCGGCGTCACCTCGTCGTCCCGCATCGACTGCTCGGTCATTCGGGCAGACCCATGACGAGTTCTTCGGCACGCTCCAGATCGACGTCGTCGACCGTGGACACCCCTGCGGTGAGCTGCTGCAGGATGGCGGCCTGCAGACGCGCCCGGCGCTGGGCCTCGGCGTACGGCATCGTCGAGAACATGACCATCGAGTAGCGAGGGATGAACCGATCCGGCCAGCGCCGCTCCAGATCGAGGGCCAACTCGCGCTGCAGCACGTACCGATCGTCGACGACACCGCTGCGCATCTCGATGTAGTTGTCGAGCGCCATGTCGGCAATCGCATCCACATCGGGTTTGCGGAGCGCCTCGAACTGCAGAAATGCCTCTGCCCAATCATCACCATGGAAGGTCAGCGCGCTCATCAGCACCGAGCACGATTCGAACGCAGCGTTCATACCTTGCCCGTGAAACGGCACGATGGCGTGGGCAGCGTCTCCGAGGATCACAGCCGCATCCTCGTACTGCCATCCGCTGCAGCGCAGCGTCGCCAACCTGCCGTCCGGATTCTGCAGGTACTCCGCTTCGAGCCCGGGCATGAGCGAGGCGAACTCCGGGAACTCGGCTTCGAAGAAGCTGCGCACCCGCTGCGGTGTCCTGAGCGACTGCAGGCTGTACGGCTCACCCTGCTCTGCGATGAACAGCGTGCACGTGAAGGAGCTGTCGATGTTGGGAAGTGCGATGAGCATGGACTCGCCCCGGGGCCAGATGTGCAGCGCATTCGGGTCGAGGCGTGGCGAACCGTCGTCGGCAGCCGGGAGCGTGAGCTCCTTGTACCCATGATCGAGCGGATCGACGTCGAGCGTCCCTCCGGACAGCGGCAAGATCATCTTGCGGACCGTGGATCCGAACCCGTCGGCTCCAAAGAAGGCCGTCGAGGCGAAATCGATCTCATCACCGCTGTCGACATGCTCGAAGCGCAACGTACGAGACGGGAGATCTCCTCCCACGCAGCGATGCTGAAATCGCACCTCCACGTTGCCGGTGGCTTCAGCGGCGTCGAGCAGCACCGCATTGAGGCCCGGCCGTGACACCGAGTGGATCACCTCGTGCTCGCGTATGCCGTACGGCTGCAGGCTCGCTTTGCGGTCATCTGCGTGCACCATCCTGCCCCGCATCGGGGTCAAGAGCGGTTCGACCTCCGCCATGAGCCCCAACTCGTCGAGCGCGGCCATCCCCCTCGTCGCCAATGCGAGATTGATCGACTTGCCGGCGTCGATGTCTGCGATCCGCAGATCACGTCGGGCTTCGAACACCGTGACGGGATGGCCACGCCGGCCGAGATACGTCGCCAGCATCGCTCCGGCGAGACCACCACCAACCACGCACACCGGCCGCATCAACGCAGGATCCCACTCATGATGTCGACGAACCGATGGATGTCGGTGAAGGTGTTGTACAGCGGCACGGGGGCGACGCGAATCACGTCGGGATATCGCCAGTCGCACTCGATGTCGGCTTGTTGTAGCGCCGCAAAGACGTCGGGCCCCTTGCCGGCCTCGACCCGCAGCGACAGCTGACACCCCCGTTCGGTCAGCGGGGCCGGTGTGACCCGGGTCACCCTCCCTGCGAGCTGCGAATCGAGCAGAGCATCCAGGTAGCGGATCATCTTCTCCGCCTTCTCCCGCAGCGGCCCCATACCACCGGCGTCCGCAAAGACCTCGAGCGATGCGATGAGCGGAGCCATGGAGAACACGGGAGCATTGCTCAGCTGCCACGCCTCGGCGGTGGGGATCGGCACGAAGGTGTTCTCCATGTGAAACCGGGTCTCTTTGTCGTGACCCCACCAACCCTCGAGACGGGGAACGCCGTTGCCGAGATGGCGGCGATGCACGAACGCACCGCCGGTCGCGCCCGGACCAGCGTTGAGATACTTGTACGTACACCACACCGCAAAGTCGGGACCCCACTCGTGCAACGCCAGCGGCACGTTGCCGACGGCATGAGCGAGGTCGAGCCCCACCGTGGCGCCGGCGGCATGCCCCCAGGCAACGACGTCACGCATCGGGAACACCTGGCCCGTGTAGTACTGCACACCGGGCAGCATGAGCAACGCCAGCTCATCGGCGTTGCTCTCGATCGCTTGGCGCAAGTCGTCCGGTCTGATGGATTCCTCACCGGGCCGCGGCGCCACGGTGACCACAGACGTGGCAGGATCGAAGCCACGACTGCGCACCTGCGATTCGACTGCGAAGTGGTCGGACGGGAAGGCGTGATCCTCGATGAGCACCTTGTGGCGATCCGCCGTGGGTCGATAGAAGCTCTGCATCATCAGATGGAGGTTCACGGTCAGTGCGTTCATGGTCACCACTTCGTCCACCTCGGCCCCGACGATGTTCGCCATGGGCCCAGCAACGAACTCGTGGAAAGGGGCCCACGGGCGCTCCCCCTCGAAGTGACCCCGCACCCCACATTCGGCCCACTTGTCCAACTCGGCGAGCAGGAGGGTGCGAACCGTCTTCGGCTGCAGACCCAACGAATTGCCGGCGAAATACACCAGCGGGTCTCCAGCGGCGGAGTGCGGGATCTCGAACCGGTCCCGGAAAGAGGCCAGCTCGTCGTCCGCATCGAGGGCGTGGGCTTCGGCGACGTCGCCGGTCACCACCATGGCATCAGACACTGGCGCTCACCTCCATCCCGAGCCAGGCGATCCCATTGCTCGTCAACATCCTGCGCTCAGTCTCGTCGTCGAACCCGGCTGCGGCGATGGTGGATCCGGGACGATGTTCGCCGAGCCGGAATGGGAAGTCCGAGCCGAGACACACCTTGTCGGTTCCGACCACCGATGCAACGTGGCGCAGCTCGGCTGCGTCGTGCACCGCCGAATCCACCCAAAAGCGCCCGAGATAGGTACGCGGGGGAACCGGGTTGTCGGCGGCGCACAGCTCGGGGAGCACCTCGAAGCCGTGCTGGATCCGACCCACGGTGGCGGGGAACGAACCCCCGCCGTGGGCGAAAGCAACCCGCAAACCGGGCAGCCGCTCGAACACACCTCCGAAGATCAGCGAGCAGATGGCGCGGGAAGTCTCCGCAGGCATGCCGACGAGCCAGGGCAGCCAGTACTCGGGCATGTCATCTTGACCCATCATGTCCCAGGGATGTACGAAGAGGGCGGCTCCGAGGTCCGCGGCCGCTTCGAACACGGCAAACAACGCCGGGTCGCTGAGGTTGCGCCCACCCACATGGGTGCCGATCTCGACACCGGGAAACCCGAGCTGGTCGACACATCGCTCCAGCTCGGCCACGGCGAGATCTGGGTCTTGCATCGGCAACGTCCCCAATGCCGTGAAACGATCGGGATGGGCGGCAACGGTGGCGGCGAGGTCGTCGTTGACGAAGGCGGCTACCACGGCGCCGTCCTTGGGTTTGGTCCAGTAACTGAACATCACCGGCACGGTCGACAGCACCTGCACGGCCACGCCGGTCTCATCGCAGCGCGCGAGCCGCGCTTCCGGATCGAAGAGCCTGCGGTCGACCCGCCGGAAGAACTCACCTCCCTGGTACATGATCGCCTCGTCTCCTTCCTCAGCGAGCGAGATGAAGGCGCCGTAGCCGAACCGAGCTGAGAAGTCCGGGATCGACCGGGGAAGGATGTGGGTGTGGATGTCGACCGCCCCGGAGGCCGCCGACGGGGTGCTTGCGGTGGTGTGGCCGGCTTCCGTCAATCAGGTACCGCCATCACATCGCCGCACTGCTCGCAGGTCCTTTGCTCCTCCGAGGCATAAAAGTTCTCGATGAGCGGCTTGAGCTGCCCGGCGAGATCGGTGACGTGCATCGTTTCCTCGTGCAGCTCGGCGCCACAGCTGTCGCAGAACCACAGCACCGTGTCGATGTGATGCGCATCCCGTTTGCGCTCCACGACGAGCCCGACGGTGTCGGCAGGCCGGCGTGGGGAGTGGATCGTGTTCGGCGGCAGCAGCAGCACGTCGCCTTCCCGGATGGTGATGTCCCGGATCCCATCGTCGTCTTTCACCTTGAGGACCATGTCACCTTCCAGCTGGTAGAAGAACTCCTCTGTCTCGTTCTTGTGGAAGTCGGGCCGGTCGTTGGGCCCACCCACCACGATGATCACGTAGTCGTCGGACTCATCCCACACCTGCTTGGCGCCGACGGGTGGCTTCAACAGGCCACGGTGATCATCGATCCACTGCTTGAAGTTGAAAGGCACCAACCGATCAGCCATCGAATCCTCCTGCTGCGTCGTCTCGTCGCCAAGTATGGTCCGTGACGGGAGACCAGTGCACCTCCGCAGGAGCGACGACGGTGACGACCAGCCACGGGGAGAGCCACACCCTCGAGCAGCGGGCCCAGCCGCTCGGGCTCTATCCGCACGTGCGGGTCGTCGACGGCTTCGCTTTCGTGTCGGGAACGTCGAGCCGCCGCCCCGACGGTTCCATTGCCGGCGCCGAGCCCGACGATGGTGGCCGGGTTCGGTTCGACGTCGCCACCCAGACACGTGCGGTCTTCGACAACATCCGCGACATCCTGGCTGCAGTGGGCGCGGGTTTGGAGGACGTGGTCGACGTGACCACCTTCCTCGTGGACATGAGCGATTTCGACGCCTACAACCGCGCCTACGCAACCGTGTTCGCAGACATCTCACCCCGGCCGGCGCGCACCACGGTGGCCGTCCATCAACTGCCCCATCCTGACCTCCGGATCGAGGTCAAGACCGTCGCCCGGGTCCCCCCGCAATCACATAACCAACAATCGCATGACCAACAAGGCGAGGAGCGCCGATGGCGATAACGCCACATGCAATCACCACGGACTGTCATGACGCCGCAACATTGGCCGGCTTCTGGGCCGCAGCGCTCGACGTGGCGGTGGATGAGGGAGCCAACCCGTTCTTCGCATCCATCGGCCGCTCCCAAGACCCGCCCCTCCACCCGATCTGGATGTTCATCAAGGTTCCGGAGGGGAAGTCTGCGAAGAACCGGGTGCATGTCGACTTCTCCGCCAGCGACCGCGAGGCCGAAGTGGAGCGGCTGGTCGGCCTCGGCGCCAGCCGCATCTCCGATCACGACGAGTACGGGACACGCTGGACGACCCTCGAAGATCCCGAGGGGAACGTGTTCGATATCGCCCAGGAGGCGTGAAACCAGATCGCATGAATCTGGCCGGCCGCAGACCTTGACCTGCGGGGGGGCTCAGGGCGGGGTGCCCGGAAGCGCTCTCACGGTCGCGAGATACGTACGCCGGTCCTCATCGCCGAGCACCACGAAGGCGAGCTCGTTGCGGTCGTTCGTGTCGGCCTCGATCTCCCTACGGACTTCCCGACCCTCCTCCGTGAGCAGGCCTTCGTTGACGAAGGTGGGGGGACCCGTCCACGACGCTGCGGGCACCTCACCCAGCCACAGTGCGGTGAGGACCACCATGTCTTCTGCGGAGAGACCACGCGCTTTCCACGCCGCAGCGTGCGCTTCGTTGCGGATGAGACGCTGCACGGCGAGACGTTGGAACAACGTCGCCCTCGGAGAGGGAGGCTCGGGTGCGAGACGATACGCAGCCAGCAACGGCGAGTCGGGGGCAGTGTCCAGGATGCGGCGGACGAGCGGCGACAGCGTTGCGACTGCTTCCTCATGGCCGTCCCACACCTCGTCTGCGGTGGCGACCCAACTGGCCTCGATGGCGGAGAGCACGGGCGCCAGCCGATCCGTGGCCGCATAGCCATCGTCCTCGGCAGCCAGACAGTCCGCCTCCAGTAACGTCGCGATCAGCTCACGCACCACGTCGGGCCGGCGGTAGCGGTAGCGCCGGAGGAAGATCCTCTCCGGAACCGGGCCGGTGCGAAGCGCCGGCGCGAGATTCGCCAGGCTGGTGAACTCGACATCGCCGATCCCGGCGTCCTCGAACGCCGGTCGGTATTTCCCGACGTCGCGGGCGGTGTGGTTGACCGTCCACACGAGACGATCGACTTCGGGTGCTATCTCCGCAGCGAACACACCGGAGAACATACCGCCACAGTGTCGGCGATGCTGCAGCATGCGGACGACCGGTGGGTGAACATTCATCGATAGCCGGCAACGCCGTTCGGCCGCTTCGCCGTCCTGCTCACACAGCCCCGGAGCGAGCCGGGTCAATCTCGTATCGTCGCCAATCGCTGCGCCACGATGCGCCAGCCCACCAACGTGACCAGGTAGTAGCCCGCAGCTACGAGGACGAACGGACCCGCGATACCGTCGCCGAACACGAGACGGCGAATCCCCAACCCGGCCAGGAGCGACATCGCCGCCACGACGACTCCTGTTGTCGGAAGCAGCGGGCGGTGCGTGGCATCGGCGGCGACCCACCCGGCGACCAGCCCGGCGAGCAACGGCGCTGCGGTACCCACGACGTCGACGAGGGCATTGCCCTCGTTGTGGGTGTCGCGCCCGATGAGGACGAAGGCACCGATGGCGACGGCATCGAGCGCCAGCCAGCGCCACTGCGGGTGGCGGGGACGAAACTCGTGGGTCTCGCCCGACTCCAGGATTTCAGCCATCCGGCGTGTCCCTCCCCGAGCCCATCGCCGGGTGGGAGGAGCGGAAGTCGCGCCACGACGTCACTTGCCGGAGCTCCCCGGTGCGGCGCTTGGCGAAGTATGCCGTGATCTCGGGGATGGTGGCCAACACGAACAAGAGGTTGATCGCCACGGCATAGGCGACCTCTTGGGGCGTGCCCTGCCACCAGAACCACGGGATGAGCAGGAACTGACCCAGCGTGTAGGCGAAGAACATGTCTCGCAACACGACGAGCCCGACGAACAAACCGGCCAACGTGGTCACCGGTATGGCGACCCAATCCACCGCTGCCAGCCCGCCGTACAGAGGCGACTGCCCCCGCCCACCTCGGAACCGGTAGTAGACCGGCCAGTTGTGACCGGCCACCACCATGACCGCAACCACGAGGTGCCACCACTCGTCGGGCCAGATCAGGCGCACCGCCAGCACGGGAACGAACGCCTTGAGCATGTCCAGCACTCCCACGACGAGACCCCACCTCGGGCCCGTCCTCGCACCCACGGCAGTGGCGCTCACCCCGCCGTACTCCAACGTGGCTCCACCAACCAGCTCCATGGTCGTCGAACGGATGTCCTCGCCCGGGATGACTCTGGCTGCGATGAGCCGGGCAAACGAGACCGCTCCGACGAAGTATCCAGCTACTCCCAGCGCAACGGCCGGCAACAGATCCACGTTCCCTCCCGCAAGCGGCGACAGCGACGCTAGCGTCCTTCACACCGCAAAACGATGCCGGGCGTGAGGTGCCCTCATCCGCACGGCGGGTCAGCGCCGTACGGACGAGACAGAGCTGGGAGACGTCGTGTCGACATCACGTTGGACGGTGGTTCGCACCGGTGCCGTGGTTGCGCTCGCCGCGGCTTGGCTGTCGCTGCCCTCCGCTGCCCTGGCTCACGAGAACCAGGTCATCCGCCTCGGGTCGTTCTTCGGGGGCTTCCTGCATCCGGTGCTCGGGCTCGACCACTTCATCGCCATGATGAGCGTCGGCATCGTCAGCTCGATGCTCGGCGGGAGTGCCATCTTCACTGTGCCTGGGCTCTTTGTCGCCGCGATGGCCATCGGTGGAGCGGTCGGGAGGATCGGGATCGGGCTCGGAACCGGCGCCATCGAGACCGGGATCGCCGTCTCGGTCGTTCTGCTCGGGGCTGCGATGGCGGTGGATCGCCGGCTCCCGGTGCGTGCCGTGATGGCTGCGGTGGCCTTCTTTGGATTCTTTCACGGCTACGCACACGGGGCCGAGATCCCCGAGATCGCCGGTCCCGTTGCGTATGCGGCCGGGTTCCTCATCGGCACGGCGATGATCCATCTCGTCGGTGTGCTCATCGGCGAGATCGCACGTCGCTATTCGGCGGGACGCAGCGTGCTTCGTGCCGGTGGAGCCGGTTTCGTTGCGATCGGGGCACTCTTCCTCGGCGGTGTGCTGTAGTGGTGACGACGCCGACCACCGACGTCGCCGGGCCGGCTCAGACCAGAGAGCAGAGGCGCAGTCTCCTGTGGTGGGAGGTGGGTGCCTTCTTCTTCATCATGCTCGCCGGATCGGCGCTCCACTTCGTGTACGAGCTGTCCGCTTTCCACCCGGTTGCGGCGTTGTTCGGCTCGGTGAACGAGAGCTCGTGGGAGCACCTGAAGCTGTTCTTCTGGCCCGGTCTCGTCTATACGCTGGTCCAGCACGCCTTCGTCAAGGACTTCGCCGCCAACTACTGGTTTGGCAAAGCGATGGCGCTGCTGGTGACACCGCTCGGGGTCCTGGCCTCGTTCTACTTCTACCTCGGTATTGCTCTGCCGATCTATGGTCGAGGGTTTCTCTGGGCGGACATCTCCACCGGGGTCTTCGGTGTCCTGCTGGGCAACATCGTCGCCTATCGCTTGCTCACGTCACATCCCCGCCGGCGGGAGAACACAGGCCGGATCGTGCTGCTCACCCTGACGGTGGCGTTCGTGTCGCTCACCTATTTCCCACCCAGGCTCTTCGTGTTCGAGGACTTCCTCGGATACGAGTACGACGGCCAGTACGGGATTCTGGAGGACTACTCGCGGCACCTCGTGTTTTCCGATCCCGGGTGAGGTGCCGGTCCGATCACTCGACCGTCACGGTCCCTGCATAGGCGTCCACGATCACCGTCGCACCCTCTGGGAGCCGGGTCGCCCCCGGCACCGACACGACGCACGGAATGCCATATTCCCTGGCGACGATCGAGGCGTGGGACAGCATGCCACCCGACTCGGCCACAACCGCACCGGCCCTGGCGAACACCGGTGTCCACCCCACGTCAGAGAAGGGCACGGCGATCACGTCACCCTGCTCCACCGTGGGGAAGTCCGCGAGCTCCCGGACGATGCGGAGCCGTCCGCGATAGCGGCCTCGCGACGTGGGAACCCCGGAGAGCTGCGATGCGACCTCGGAGGAACGCGCAGCCGGGACGAAGTCGTCGCCGTAGATGATGTCGGGCATGTCGACCCCAGCGAGCTGGTCGATCTCGCGCTTGCGTTGCGCTGCGATCTCGCCGGCTTCCGCCAATCCGAGGTGCACCGCTTGGCGAACCTCTTCCAGCGTGAGGTACCAGATGTCGTTCCGGTCATCGAGAAGGCCGCGCTCCGTCAGCCGCCTACCCAGCTCGAGGAAATAGCGCCTGAAGACACCGTATCCGAAGGTGTACACCGAGCTCACCGACTCGCGCAGCTGGATGAGGTGTGCGGTGCGGCGTTGCGCCGAGCGCAACCGGAGCCGTTTCAACAACGGCTGTGACGCCTCGACCGCCTCCCAGTCCATACTACCCCGGGTGGACCCGTTGGCAGGCATGTTGAGGGCCAGCCGGGCGATCGTGTCCGGCGATTCGCGCCACGGCGCCACCGAGAAGTCGTTGCCGCTGGCGCTGAAATGGCCGAACGTGTCGAGAAAGTCGAGCACCTGGTTGCGAAAATGGTCTGGCGCCGCCGCAAGACCACGCTCGGTGATGCGGGTGCGCGCATCGTCGTCGAGCTTGGCGGCCACCGCCCCCAGCTTCTCTAGTGCCGCTTGTGGGTTGATGTTGCCCAGATCGGTGACCGAGGTAATCGCCACGTCCTCGGGATCGAACCCCGCGTTGGCGACCTTTCTGCGCAACAAGGCGCTCCGCAGGTTGGCCAGCAGGGGAACCTTGATGTTGATCAGCGCCGCCGCCGTGGTCAGCGGCATCAGCTCGTCGACATCGCGCAGCAGCTCGCCTTCGGAGAGTGGACGAAGCGCCCTCGACGCATATGGTTCGTACCGTCGTTCCAGTCGATCCAGATATCCGGGAACCTTCTTCGCATAGCGGACGTTGCCCAGGGCCACGTTGAGCAGCCTGGGCAGCTTGCGCAGCGTCGCCGCAGTGGGCCGCATCGAGGGCCCGCCGTCACCGCCGTCCAGACCGAGAAGCAGCTCTAGGGAGTCCCGGGGCATGCCGAACAGCTCGAAGATGTCGCCGACCGCACTCATGTTGAAGTACGACCTGTACGCAAACGAGCGGGCCAGAGCGTCCGGCTCGAGATCGTTGGGACCGATGGCCTCGGTGAACAGCTCGATCCACGCAGTGTTCACGACGGGCACGTTGACGCTCCACACCAGCGGCTTGATGATCCCCGGCATCACCTCCTTGGCGATCCGATTCGAGTAGACGACGACATCGTCGATGCCGGTGATCGGACGGAGCTGCACCCACCACACCTGATCGCCATCCCATACCCATTCCAGATCGGCCGGTTTGCCGTACTCCTCGGCGATCCGGCGTGCGGCCGCGGCAATGCCGCCGGCGACAGCGTCGGGAACCACAGGCGATTCCGGCTTCTCGGTCCAGGTACCCCAGCGATGAATCCAGCGATCTGGGGTCACTCCCTCGCTGAGGAGACGGTCGCCACGTCCGGCAACCGCCTCGATGACGACTTCGTTGAGGCCGGTGATCGGGTTTCGGGAGAAAACCACGCCGGACGCCACCGGCTGCACCATCTCTTGAACCACGACTCCCATCTGGATCGACTTGTCCGGTGCCCCGGCATGAACCAGATACGCCCGCACCGTTTCGCTCGACACCGAGAGCTGCACGTCCGTGATCGCATCGCGGATCGCAGCGAGTCCTTCCACGTCGAGCCTGGTCGTGAATTGGCCGGCGAACGACAGCAATGCCCCGTCTTCCACATCAGCCGAAGAGCGCACCGCATACCGCTTTGAGCCATCGAAGAACCGGGCGATCTCCTGCTCGCTCGGTTTCGCTCCGGCAGGTATCAACCAGGTGGCAGGGATCGGCTCGCCCTCGTCGAACAGCCAGCGCAGGTTCCGGGCCTTGTGGCCGTAGCTGCCGCCACCCATGTCTCTGAGCGGGCGTATCGCGCTCATGTCGTTCTTCCCGTTCGTGCCCTCCGGGAGTGTACGAGAGCCCGGCTGCGCTGCGGATCAATCGGTGTCGGGTGCAACCGGTAACGTCACCACGACAGTGGTGCCGTGGTGCTCGACACTCGAGATCTCGATCGAACCTCCGTGAGCTTCCACCAAGTTGCGCGAGATCGTCAGGCCGAGACCCGAGCCATGGGACGTCGACCCTTTGCGAAACCGTTCGAAGACGAGATCCAGCTCCTCACTCGGAATGCCGACTCCGGTGTCGAAGACGCAGATCTCGATCCCCTCCGGTTTACGCCCTGCCGATACCCGCAGGGCTCCACCGTCGGGCATGGCGTGAATCGCGTTCGCCACGAGATTGGAGACAACGCCGCGAATGCGTACCGGATCGAGGACGACGTCGTCGAGCGACCGGTCGATGTCGAGCGAAACCACCACCCCCGCCTCGTCCATCCGAGTCCGATGAGCCTGGATCACGTCGACGATGAGATCGTCGAGATCGATGGGCTCCTTGTGCAGCGACAGCTCTCCGGCTTCCGCAACGCTGAGCGTGCGCAGATCCTCGAGCAACCGCTCCATGACACCCACCTCGTCCAGCAGCAAGCGGAGATGCTCGGGATCGGGTTGGTGCACCCCGTCGAGCATGGCTTCGATCTCGCCCTGGATCACGGTGAGCGGTGTGCGGATCTCGTGTCCGACGTCGGCGAGCAGTTGGCGTCGCTGCTCATCAGCCCGCTCCAGCTGCTCCGCCATCCGGTTGAAGGACCACATCACCGATCGCATCTGGCGGGTTCCGGTAGGCGCTACCCGCACCGAGTAGTCCCCGTCGGCGAGCTTCCCGGCAGCATTGATGAGCAACCCGACCGGCCGCCACGTGCGGAAACCGGAGCGGGCGACGAGAACTGCCAGCGCGATGAGGGCGAGCGGGATGACGAGGATCGGTGACCATTCGATTCCGGCGACACCCGACAGCACGAGACCGAGACCGACTCCGAGACCCACCAGCACGGATGCCACGGCCAGCGCCGCGGTGAAGAACCCGAAGAACGCCTTCCGCCCAAAGCCGCGCCACGCACGAGCAGCCTCGTGATCGCCCCACGGCGATCCCGAGACCCATTCGCTGCGCACGGTGTGGCGGGGATCAGGCATCGGTGAACTTGTAGCCCACTCCGTAGACGGTGAGGACGAGCTCGGGTTTGCGGGGATTCGACTCGATCTTGCGCCGCAAGTTCTTCACGTGCGCATCGACAGAGCGCTCGTACGACTCGAACGACACCCCGTGGATCGCATCGAGCAGCTGAGCCCGCGTGTAGATCCTCCCGGGTTGTCGCGCCAGCGTCACCAGCAAGTCGAATTCGGTCGACGTCAGCTCAACGTCGTCTCCCCGCACCGTGACGCGACGCTTGGGAATGTCGATCTCGATCTGCCCGGTGCGGATCGTCTCCCCGCCCCCTATGGTGGCTTCCGCCCTCCGCAGCACCGCCCGGATTCGCGCCACCAGCTCTTTGGGGCTGAAGGGTTTGACGATGTAGTCGTCCGCTCCCAGCTCGAGCCCGACGATCCGGTCGGCCTCCTCAGAGCGTGCGGTGAGCATGATGATCGGAACCGCCGAGGTAGCTCGCAGACTCCGCGTCACATCCAGGCCGTCCATGCCCGGTAGACCGAGATCGAGCACGATCATGTCCGGGCGTTCGGTGCGGGCGAGCGCCAGGGCGCTGGGCCCGTCAGCCGCTTCGAGCACGGCGAAGCCCGCCTGGTGCAGGTAGTCGCGCACCAGGCGGGCGATCTTGATCTCGTCTTCGACGACGAGGACCTGTTTCACCGGGGCCACGCTTCGTTCGGCTCGTGGCCATTGTCGCCGTTCATTCTTCCAGCTGCGGATCGACCCAGCTGTCGACCTCCTTCTTGGCGTGCGCCATACGGTGCCATTCCTCGAAGCGCTCGGTGTCGGTGGGGGTCGGCTCCGCCGGTTCACGACGGCGGTGCGACCACCGTGCGGGTCCACCGCTCCACCGCCTCCGCCACTCGTTCCAGTCGTCCGTCCAATCCGCCGATCTATCGTCGGTCCAGCGACGGCGGCCGTAGGAGTGGCGCCGACCGAAGCAACCAGCGATCACGCCGAACAGCACCAGGAAGAAGCCGAGCTTGGCAATGATCAACAATGGTGCCAGCAGCAGTGCCGCCACCCCGGCAGCGGCGCCCAGGCCGCTCGAGAACAGCGAGACCAGGCCGAAGATCGCCAGGCCGAGAACCAGCAAACGCATCACGATGATTCCTCTCTCTGTGTCTGCGATGCAGCAACTGTCTCGTCGAAATGTGGAGAACTCGTGAAAACTGTGCGGAGATCTGCATCCAGTGGCAGCGGTGTCGGGGCGGCCCCGGGGGTCGAACTACGCTCGGTTGCCATGAACGTGGCCGATCCGCTCATAGCCGTGCTGGAGCGGCTCGACGTGCCGTACGAGTTGTTCCCCTGCGACCCCGCTCTCGCCGACACCGCGGATTTCTGCGCAGCCTATGGCTTCAGCCCAGACGAGTCTGCCAACTCCATCGTCGTCGCATCGAAGCGGGAGCCGAAGGCATTTGCTGCGTGCGTCGTGCTCGCCACCACCCGACTCGACGTCAACGGCACGGTGCGGCGCAGGTTGGGGGTGCGCAAAGCCTCATTCGCCTCGCCGGATGACACCCGGGCCCTCACCGGAATGGAGATCGGAGGAGTGACACCGTTCGGTTTGCCTGAAGAAGTGCCGCTGTGGATCGACTCCCGAGTGATGGAGCCGAGCCGCATCGTCCTCGGTGGAGGCAGCCGTGACCGGAAGGTGATCGCCCCGCCCCAGATCCTCACTGCTCTCCCCGGAAGCGAAGTGGTCACGGGGCTGGCCCTGGACCCGAGTCCATGACGGAGATCCACGGAGTCTTCGAGGGGGGCGGTATACGTGGTCTCGCGCTCGCCGGGGCCGTGTCGGCAGTGATGGACGACGGCTACACCTTCGACAAGGTCGCTGGCACCTCGGCCGGAGCCTTGGTGGCGTCGCTGATCGCCGCCGGCTACACCGCAGCGGAGCTTCGCGAAGCAGTCGCCGAGACGGTCTGGCCCCGTCTTCTCGACCACACGCCGGGAGCCGGTCTGCCGGTGCTCGGCCGGCACATCGCTTTTCTGCGCTTCCACGGCATCTACCGGGGTGCGCAGCTGGAACGGGTGTGGCGTGACCTGCTTGCCCGTAAAGGCATCAAATACTTCGGCGATCTCCCGGAGGGAAAGCTGCGGATGATCGCCGTGGATCTGACTCACGAGACGGGTGTCGTCATCCCCGAGGGTCTGGCGGACTACGGAGTCGATCCGATGGCATTCTCGATCGCTCATGCCGTGCGGATGTCCTCGGCCGTGCCCTTCATCTTTCAGCCCGTCAAACTGCGCCACCGGCGCACCGGCCACATGAGCCTGATGGCGGATGGAGCTCTCGGTTCGAAGTTCCCCGTGGAGCTGGTCAGCCAGCTCGGCGACCACCCGGTGTTCGGCTTCCGTCCGGTCGACGTGTCCCCTGACCATGCGCACAACGACATCCGCGGACCGGCATCGCTGGCGGCAGCCGTGATGAAGACGGGCATGTCGGCTCGGGAGACCCTGCCCCGGGGTCGCTTCACCCAGGTGACCCAGGTCCTGGTGCCGACGGAGCGGCAATCGATGGATTTCGATCTGACCGCTCGCCAGGCGCTCGGCATGTTCGACCGCGGGTACGAAGCGGGGGTCGCTGCCTTGGAGGAGCTCAAGAAGAGCGCGGCCAAAACCGGGGACGGCTGAGCATCTGCTGCCGAGATCAGCTGCCGAAGCGGTCGAAGGTGGGAAGTTCGATACTGCGGGCTTCGAGTCGGTCGGCGACGGCCGTGACCACCGGACCGATGGATCGTGGCGGCATCGCCAGGATCGGATCGGGCGATTCGAGCCGCGTCCCCACGGTCTGCAGCGTCCACTCGTCGGGAGCGGTGGTTGCGAGCTCGTCCCACGTGAGCGGTGTCGCCAGGGGGGCGCCGGGACGGGCTCGCAGTGACCAGGCCGCCACCCCCGTCGCCATCGGGTTGTTGCGCATCCAGTCCACGAACACCCGGCCCTTGCGTTTCGCCTTGCGGAACTCAACGGTGAGCTCGTCCGGGTGATCGGTGGCGAGCAACCAGGCGATACCTTGGGCCGTACGCGCCACTGCGTCCATCTCGACATCTGCACTCAGCCGAGCCACGAGGTGGTAGCCCTTCGAGCCGGTGGCCATCGGCGTCGTCTCCAAGCCCAGCTCGGCGAGCAGCGCCCGCGCCTTGCCGGCTGCGGAACGCACCGCCGCCACATCACCGGCGTCTGGATCGAGATCGAGGATGAAACGATCCGGTTCGTACAGCGAGGCAATGCGCGATGTCGGTACGTGGAAGGTGATTGCCCCGAGATTGGCGAGGTACGCCAGCCCGTCGGCATCGCGGATCACCGGGAAGTTCGTCACACCGCCGCGTTTGGGCAGCTCGATGCGACCTATGAAGTCGGGGAAGTAGTCCTGGGCGTTCTTCTGCATGAACCCCTTGGCGCCGATCCCGTTGGGAAACCGGTGAATGGTCACCGGCCGGTCTTCGAGGTGGGGCAGGATCCGGTCCGCCACGGCCAGGTAGTAATCGACGACGTCACGTTTGGTGAGCCCATCGGTGGGAAACAGCACCTTGTCCGGATTGCTGACCTCGACCATGCCGCCACGTTAGAGACCGGGGTGGCGATTTCGATCAGCTGCAAGATGAATACGCACGGCTTCTACGCTGTTGGTCCTGACGTGGGAGAAATCAGCGGATGACGGCACCATCGCTCGCCGAGATCGCATTCGACAACCGGTTCACCGAGGATCTTCCTGCGGATCCGCTCCGGTTGAACGAGACGCGCCAAGTGCACTCGGCGGCTTACTCGCGGGTGCAACCGACCCCGGTGCGGCGACCGGAGCTCCTGGCCTACTCACCCGAAGTGGCCCGCATGCTCGATCTCGATCCGGCCGTGATCGAATCACCGGAGTTCGTTGACGTGCTGGCCGGAAACCGGGTGCTGCCCGGCATGGACCCTCACGCCGCATGCTACGGCGGGCACCAATTCGGGCACTGGGCGGGGCAGCTGGGTGATGGGCGGGCGATCGTGCTCGGCGAGATCGCCACGTCGCGGCACGGCCATCAGACTCTGCAGCTGAAGGGAGCCGGCCCGACTCCCTACTCCAGGCATGCCGACGGCCTTGCCGTATTGCGGTCGTCGGTGCGCGAGTTTCTCTGCTCCGAGGCGATGCATCACCTCGGTGTACCCACGACCCGGGCGCTCAGCCTGGTGACCACCGGTGAGCAGGTGCTGCGGGACATGTTCTACGACGGTCATCCCGAATACGAGCCGGGGGCGGTGGTGTGCCGGGTTGCGCCGTCGTTCATCCGCTTCGGCAACTTCGAGATCTTCACCGCACGCAACGACCTGGACAACCTGCGCCGGCTGGCCGACTTCACCATCCGCACCGAGTTTCCCGGGATCTGGCCGAGCGACGGAGAGGCAACGACCGACCACTATCTCGAGTGGTACCGCGAGGTGGTGCGACTCACCGCAGCGATGGTCGTGGAATGGATGCGGGTCGGGTTTGTCCATGGCGTCATGAACACCGACAACATGTCCATTCTCGGTCTCACCATCGACTACGGACCATACGGCTGGCTCGACGACTTCGATCCCAACTGGACGCCGAACACGACCGATGCCGCCCAACGGCGGTACCGGTTCGCCAATCAGCCGGGAATCGCCCACTGGAACCTCTCGCGGCTGGCAAGTGCGATCCACCCGCTCGTCGGTGCCGTGGAGCCACTCCAGGAGGCCCTGGACACGTTCGTCGACCACTACGAACGCGGCTACGGCGCCATGATGGCCGCCAAGCTGGGGCTCCTCCGCTTCGACCGGGACACAGACCCGACACTCATTCGGGATCTGATCGACGTGCTGCAACTCACCGAGACCGACATGACCATCTTCTACCGGAGCCTGGCGGCGCTTCCCCTGGAGACCGGCGTTCCGGACTGGCCGGCGATCGAGACTGCGCTCGGGGATGCCTACTACCGGCCGGACGAGATCGACGCAGACACGGCGCACCGCGTGACCGACTGGGTGGCTCGGTACGCTCGCCGTGTCCGTACGGACGGCCGCAGCGACGCAGAACGGGCCATTGCCATGAACGAGGTGAACCCCAAGTTCGTGATGCGCAACTACCTCGCGCAGCTCGCCATCGATGCGGCGGTCGAGGACGACCCGTCGGTCATCCACCGCCTGCTCGACGTGATGCGGCGACCGTACGACGAGCAACCCGAGCACGAGGATCTTGCCGGCAAACGCCCGGATTGGGCGAGAACACGCCCTGGTTGCTCGATGCTGTCGTGTAGCAGCTAGCCGCGCGTGGGCTTGAGCCCGTCGGCCGGGATCGAGCCCAAACGGCCCGCCTCGTAGTCCTCGAATGCCTGCACCAGCTCGTGTCTCGTGTTCATCACGAAAGGCCCGTGCCATGCCACCGGCTCGCGTATCGGCTGACCCCCGAGGAGCAGCACATCGAGGTTCGGGCTGCGGGACTCTTGAGTCTCGGCTGCAGCAAAGACCACGGAGTCGCCGGGTCCGAAGACGACGAGCTGACCCATCTGGGCCAGCACTCGCTCGTCGCCAAAGTGGCCCCGACCATTGAGCACGTAACCGAGAGCGTTGAAGTCACGACGCCAAGGAAGATCGACGCGAGCCCCGGGGTACACCGTGACGTGCGCCATCGTGATCGGGGTGAACGTCGCTCCCGGTCCGACGTGATCACCGAGGTCGCCGGCGATGAGTCGGATCAGCGCACCACCATCAGCGGAGGTGAGGAGCACCACCTCGCCACCCCGAAGATCCTGGTACTTGGGAGGCAGCATCTTGTCCTTGGCCGGCAGATTCACCCAGAGCTGGAAGCCGTGGAACAACCCGCCAGACATGACGAGATGCTCAGGAGGTGTCTCGATGTGCAGGATGCCCGACCCGGCCGTCATCCACTGTGTGTCGCCGCTCCCGATCAGCCCGCCGCCTCCATGGGAGTCCTGGTGCTGGATCTCGCCATCGATCATGTACGTCACGGTCTCGAACCCGCGATGAGGGTGCCATGGCGTACCCAGCGGCTCGCCGGGACCGTATTCGACCTCCCCCATCTGGTCGAGATGGACAAAAGGGTCGAGCTCGGCGAGGTCGACTCCGGCGAAGGCGCGGCGCACCATGAAGCCTTCCCCCTCGTATCCGACGGGGGCGGTGGTGATGGATCGCACTCGGCGCGAGCGCGCCTCGGGTGCTGCCTCGACTCGGGGAAGCTCGAGGGTGTCGTCAACTGTGATGGCCGGCACACTGCCTCCATTCAGGGATGTCTGCGTGCAGCATGCAACTCGTACGGCGCTGTGTCCATTCCCGGATGACCGGATGGCCCGTACCATGACCAGCTCAGCGTCAGCCGGGAGAACGAACGACATGAGCTTCTGGGATCGGGTCAAATCCATTCTCAATCGCGAAGCCGCAGATGTGCGGGAGGGGATGCGCCGGATCGGCCGCACGCTGGACGTGGAGCTGGCACGCCGGGAACGCGAGCTGTCGGCTACCCCGACCGAGCATCTCGACATGATTCTCGAGGACATCGACGCCGACGCAGACCGGATCCAGGAGATCGAGAGGACATTGCACCCGGGCGGGGAGGAGCCGGGCCCGAAACGGCGCGCCGCGCCAACTCATCAACTGTTCACCCGTTCCGAGATGGCGAGCGGGTCACGCTTCGATGACGCATTCGACGCCGTCGGCGTCACGTATGAGACGCTGACCGCAACAGGTCACACCCATAGCGTGCGAATCGACGAAGAGCGGCTCGGCGATGCGCCGCTCGATCCCGGTGCCGTCACCGCCGATCTGGCCGACCACACCCTGGTCGACGCGGCGGATCTGACGAACGACGGCGCCATCATGGTGAACGCACCGAACCTCCACATCGAGGACGTGCGGCTCCTCACCGCACGGGCAATTGCACAGCAGCTCAGCTGAGCTGCCCGGCGAGTCACTTGACCGGATTGCTCAGCGTCCCGATCTCATCGATCTCGACGGTCACGACGTCACCGGCTGCCAGGAAACGAGGCGGTGCACCAGCCAAGCCGGTCCCGGGTCCGGTGCCACATGCGATGACATCGCCCGGTTCGAGAGTCATGACCTGCGACAGCCTGCTCACCAGCTCGCCGACACCGAGTACCAGGCTATCGATGCGGAACTCCTGGCGACGCTCCCCGTTCACTCGCGTACGCACCCACAGACCTGTCACGTCGGGAAGCTCGTCGGCCGTCACCACGGCGGGGCCGAGTGGGCAGAAGGTGTCGAGACCCTTGGCCAAGAGCCACTGGTCGTGCTCCCGCTGTGTCTGCCGGCTCGTGACATCGTTGATGATCGTGTAGCCGAACACGTGGTGTAGTGCTGTGTCTGCCGCGAGGTCGCGTCCCCCTTCGCCAATGACGATCCCGAGCTCGCCCTGGTAATCGACGGTGCCGGTGTGGTCGAGATCCGCCCGGATCGGCTCGTCGGGTCCAATGATGCTGGTCGCCGGTTTGGTGGCGACCACGAGACGTCGCATTTCACTGGACACGGTGCGAACAGCGATCCCGAAGCTCTCCAGCTCCGTGACCGCCTCCGGGTGGTTGAGATCGATGCACATCACGTTCTTCGGTGGTCGGTCGATCGGAGCATGGAGTACACACGCCTCCACCGGGAGCGTCTCCGCCTCCGGGAGGAACTCCATGGCTTCAGGCAGCAAGACGTCGGCGAGAGCGGCAAAGGTGACCATGTCGTCCGGTACGCCGATGGGCTGAAAATCGGCGATGCCCCTAGCGGTGATCGCCCCCAATCTCGGCATGGAGCCGTCATGGGAGAACTGGACGAGTCTCATTTCGTGGAGTGGGTGTGGTCTCGAGAGGTTGGGGGAAATCGCAGGTTAGGCCACAATGGGCGCGCTGACCGTGCCAATCCGGCTTTGCCGGGTTGGCCTGCAGCTGCGACGAGGCCCCGATAGGCTTGACTACCGATGCCCCGACTTCCCCAGCGGTTCAATCGTTCGAGACCCTTCTCCGAGCTGCTCGAACAAGTGCACGCATTGCAGCCGGCCGCACTGCGGACGGTCTTCGATTGGCTCTCGCCGTCGGTTGCGGGCTATCTCCGAGTGCGCGGCGCTTCCGACCCGGAGGGTCTGACGAATGAGGTGTTCCTGCGGGTATTCCGCCGCATCGGCTCATTCTCCGGCAATCAGAGCAAGTTTCGATCATGGGTGTTCGCCATCGCGCACAACTTGCTCATAGACGAACACCGCAAGCAGCAGCGCCGGGTCGACGTCGTCGAGTTGAATGCTTCGCACGACTCTCCCAGCTTCGCCGCTGAACAGGAGGTGCTGGAGCGACTCGGTCTCGCTGAAGCCGCCCGGCTCCTATCTGCCCTCACCCCGGATCAGCGCACAGTGCTGTACTTGCGCATCGTCGCCGGCCTCAGCGTGGTCGAGGCCGCTGCGGTCATGGACCGTGACGTGGGTGCCGTGAAGGCTTTGCAGCACAGGGGAATCGCTGCGCTGCGTCGCCGGCATGACGTTCCGTCCGAGATTTCTTCGCATCACCCGTAACCAAAGCGTCGACTTCATCGTTCACGTTTCCAGATGAGCGACACACAACCTTTCGACCTCGACCCCATCGATTCGCTCGAGCATGCACCCAGCGACGATGTGGCGTCCCGCCTCGCCAACGACCTCCGCAACGCAGCCGGCAGCGATCACCCCGTGCGGATCGACCCGGCGCTGGCGGATCTCTTCGCCCCACCCACGCCGCAGCCACGGCGCAGGTGGCGTCCCGCGCTACTCCTTCGGCCCGCCGCGACAGTGGCCGCTGCATTCGTTGCGGTCCTCGTGCTCGGTGCAGGAGCCGTCGCCCTCGTGGGTCCCGATCTGGTCGATACGATCACCGGTGGAGACCGCTCCAGCGACGCTCCCCGGGACGTGGCGCCCGAAGTCGACATCGTGCGCGACGACATCTCACCAGACGCCGGCGACAGCGCAGATCGCTCCGAGGGCGAGACTGCCGTCAGCGAGGAGGAACGCGAGAAAGTGCTCGTCGACCTCGATGGCGCAGATCGTCCCGACGACGTCGATGCGAACGCGGTCAACGAGGAAGCGGTGGCCGTCTGGGTGGGCTGCATGGAAGCCGGATTCGACCTCTGGCTCGACAGCCTGGGCAGCGAGGAGGGCGTGCTCGAGGGCATGTTCGCCGACTGCCCGACCTCCGATGAGGGCAGTCTCGGCGTGGCCGGGCACCAGTACAAGGACGCCCTCCAGGAGTGGCTGGGGTGCGCAAGCAAGCATGCCCACGAGACGCTGAAGGCCGGAGTCGATGGGTTCGACGTGGTCGAGGCCTGCGGCGACATCCCCAGATATGCAGACTTCGGAATCGACGTTGCGAGCGACGCCGACGCCGACGAGGACGACCGCGTTGCCGACGTTCGCCGGAGGAGCGATGAGCTCTCCGACGACCGCGGCGACACAGGAGAGGGTCGTTCCAGCGACGAAGGCTCCGTGCGCAACGGCAGTTCCGACGAGGAGCGGTCCTCCCCGGGCCGCACCGGCGAGGGTTGAACACGGCGGCGGTCGGTACGTTTCGATTCCCTACCGACCGCCGTCCATCCCTCGGTTGACGATCCGTCAGCCTGGGTCGCTTCCCTCCCCCAGCGACTCAGGCGACCGGATCGTATGGGATCTCGAGGCAAGCCTGCTTGCCTCGAATCTTCGTTCGCCTGCGGCTCGCTCCAGGAGTGCCGCCTTGCGGCGGCTCATCTGCTGGCGGAGTCCACCGCACAGGTCGCTGGACTCCGCATCGAAGGGGACTCCGTAGGAACTCCGTCCCCTTCGAACATCCCCTACACCCGCACCCACTGAACCGCACCGGATACCTCCGGCGTGGTCTCGGGG
>JBFISM010000001.1:0-118190 GCA_041608535.1 Acidimicrobiia bacterium | reverse complement strand
GAGAGATCCCGGGGCGATGCACGACGAGTCCGGGTGCGTTAGCTGCCCGGCACTCGAATCAGCAGCAGCTGTTCGGATTCGTGCTCGATGCGCACGTCCCCGGCTTGCTGCTCGGCGACCTTCATGCCGTGTCCCTGCACCGATGACCCAGGAGCCTGCTCCGTACGGCCAATCTCGATGCCGTGTTCCAGCGCAGACTACGCGATCCGTGACGACGCCGCTCGCCCGGCGCGGCTCCCCCTGCCGGGGGCAGGTGGGAGACTGGGGTGATGAACACGGCACGCAAGCTGCTCGTCGCCGCACCGGAGATGCTCGACCCGAACTTTGCTCGCAGCGTGTTGTTCATGATCGAGCACGATGAGAAGGGTGCTCTGGGAGTCGTGCTCTCCCAGCCCACCGCTCTCGATCTCGAGGAGCTGCTTCCGGACTGGGCCGCCGTGGCGGCCTCCCCAGCCCGAGTCTTCCGGGGTGGACCGGTGAGCCCCGAGGTTGCCATCACGCTGGTGGACACACCGGGCGAACCACCGAGCGATTTCGCCCCGGTCCTCGGTGGGATCGGTCTCGTCGATGCCGGGTCGGGTCCGGCCTCGATGGGGGGAGTACTGCGGGCTCGGGTGTTCTCCGGGTATGCGGGGTGGATGGCGGGACAACTCGAGGCCGAGCTCACCGACAAGTCGTGGTTCGTCGTCGAGGCGTCGGCCGCCGACCTGTTCGACGAGCAGCCGGAGACGCTGTGGGAGCGGGTCCTGGAGCGCCAAGGCGGGCTGCTCGCCTGGTACGCGAGGTTTCCGGAGCGACCCGATCTCAACTGATCTCGGGCCGGTTGTCACCCCACCGCTCACCGGATGCTCTAACGTCGGCTGCGATGACGACGACCGTTCCCAAGCTGCGGCGAGCCCTCCGTCGCAACGGCCCCAATCTGGGCGAGGAGCGCCGGCTGTGGGAGGCCGGTGTCGACACCGTGGTCGGGATCGACGAGGTGGGACGGGGTTCGTGGGCCGGACCGATCAGCGTTGGCGCTGCGGTGGTGCCGAAGGATCGCAGAATCTACAAGATCCGTGATTCGAAGGTGCTGACCGAAGACGAGCGCGAGGCGCTGTTCGATCGGATCTCGCAGTGGTGCGTCACCTGGGCGGTCGGTCACGCCACCCATATCGAATGCGATGAGCTCGGTATGGCAGATGCGCAGCGGCTGGCGGCCCGTCGTGCGATCGATCAGCTCGGGGTGATCCCCCAGCGCGCCCTCGTCGACGGGAACTGGGATTTCGTCGCAGGTGTGGACACGACGCTGCTGATTCGTGGCGATGCGACGTCGCTGTCGGTCGCGGCGGCGTCGATCCTCGCCAAAGTGACGCGGGACCGCTTGATGCGCTCGCAGGCCGAGCACTACCCGGCGTACCGGTTCGAGCTGAACAAGGGCTACCCGGGGCCATATCACAAAGCGGCGCTGCAGTACTTCGGTCCGTCGGCGATCCATCGCCGCAGCTGGGTGTTCATGGACAACCTGCCCTGGACCGGAGTTCCTCGCTACCGGCGCCCGGATCCGCAAGGCACGTTGTTCGAATAGCCGTGCGGCGCTGGGGCCGGCCGGCGCTGTGCTCTCAGGCGTCGAGCACGTCGCCGAAATCGTGGGAGAACACGGCGAAGCCGCCACCGGTGTGCCAGAAGACCACGTTGTCCCCGTCGGTGAAGCGACCCAGCTGAATGTCCCGGTACAGCCCATGAGCCGCTTTGCCGGTGTAGGTGGGGTCGAGCACCAGACCGGTCAACGCAGTCACCTGCATCTGCGTACGCAGCTCCTCGGCGGTCGTGAGCCCATAGCCGAGACCGACATGATCGTCCGTCAGCTCGAGGTCTGGTTGGGGAAGCGATCCACCGTGGGCGACCACCGCGGCTTCCCAGATGACATCGATGCGCTTGCGCAGGTCGGGTACCGCAAGATCGACCGAGGATCCGATGATGGGGACCCGGACTCCGAGGCGGTCGGCAGCCCACCCCAGCCCGGCGGTGGTGCCTCCGGAGGAAGCGGCATGCCACACCGCAGCGCAGCTGCCCATCATGACGAGCTGCTGCTCGAGCTCTCGGAAGGCGGCCACGAAGCCCCACATCCCGAGAGCATCCGAGGCGCCTTCGGGGATGATCCACGGATGAGCGCCCCGGGCGGAGAGGTCCTCCGCAGCTTGCTCCATGAGCTCGTCTCGATCGAGATACTGGTCGGGGGTGATCCAGTCGATCGTGGCTCCGGCCAGCCGGTCGAGCAGGTGGTTGCCGGTGAGCCATTCCGGCGGTTTCCCATCCGTGGTTCGCAACAGCAGATGGACGGCGAAACCCTCGCCGGCTGCGGCGAGGGCGGTCGTGCGACAGTGGTTGGACTGGGCCGCACCGCAGGTGATCAAGGTGTCTGCGCCGGCGAGGCGGGCGGCAGCGAGGTGGAACTCGAGCTTGCGGATCTTGTTGCCGGTGACGCCGAACCCGGTGAGATCGTCCCGTTTCACCCAGATGCGTGGCCCACCCCATGCCTCACTGAGACGATCCAGTGGATGGAGTGGCGTGGGAAGTTGCGCCAGGTTGAGCCTCGGTGGCAGCGTCGTCATCGGCGGGGAGCGTAGCTCGGCTGGTGTAGGCGAAGAGAATGGGCCAGACTGCTTGACGCCACATCCATCCCAGCGAGGGAGCGAGGTCCCGCCGTATGGGCGAAAAGCATCTGACCCCGCGGGCCGTCGACCCGGTCGATTTCTTGGAGATCGGCGCCCTGCTCAGCGACGAGGAACGGTTGATCCGTGACACCGTGCGCGAGTTTGTCGCCGACAAGGTACTGCCCGACATCGCCGGCTGGTTCGAGGCCGGTGTGTTTCCGGTCGAACTCATCAAGGAGATGGGTGCGATGGGCCTGTTCGGGATGCATCTCGACGGATACGGGTGTGCCGGCACCAACGCCGTGTCTTACGGGCTCGCTTGCACGGAGCTGGAAGCGGGGGATAGCGGCGTGCGCAGCTTCGTCTCCGTCCAGGGGTCGCTGGCGATGTTTCCCATCTGGGCATTCGGATCGGACGAGCAGAAAGAGGATTGGCTGCCCCGTATGGCCAGAGGCGACGTCATCGGCTGTTTCGGACTCACCGAAGCCGATTCCGGCAGCGATCCCGGCTCGATGACGAGCCACGCTCGCAAACGCGGTGACGATTGGGTCCTCAACGGCTCCAAGATGTGGATCACCAACGGCAATCTGGCGCACGTCGCAGTGGTGTGGGCGCAGACCGACGAGGGCGTTCGCGGATTCATCGTGCCCACGGACAGTCCCGGCTTCACCGCCAACCCGATCGAGAAGAAGCTCTCGTTGCGGGCCTCGGTGACGTCCGAACTGGTCTTCGACGACGTGCGGCTGCCCGGTGACGCCGTGCTCCCGGGGGTGCATGGTCTCAAGGGGCCGCTGGCGTGCCTCAGTGAGGCGCGCTTCGGCATCGTGTTCGGTGCCGTGGGCGCAGCCCGGGCGTGCTACGAAGCGGCGCTCGGCTATGCGAGGGATCGGGAGCAGTTCGGCCGGGCGATCGGCGGCTTCCAGCTGACCCAGCGCAAGCTCGTCGAGATGATGATCGGGGTCAACCGGGGGATGTTGCTCGCGCTGCACCTGGGACGGAAGAAGGACGAGGGCACCCTCGATCCGGTACAGGTGAGTTTCGGCAAGATGGACAACGTACGCATGGCGCTCGGCGTCGCCAGAGAGGCCCGCAGCGTGCTCGGAGCGAACGGCATCACCCTGGAGTACCCGGTCGTGCGGCACATGAACAACCTCGAATCCGTGTACACCTACGAGGGCACCAATGAGATCCACACCCTGGTGATGGGTCAGGCGATAACCGGTATCAACGCGTTCACGTGACCCCTTGCCAAGCGGCGGTCACCGAACCAGCACCAACTTGCCGTGGACCGTTCGGTCGGCCAGGGAGCGAAGCGCCACGGCGGCGTCGGTCAAGGGATACGTTCCGGATATTCCGGTTTCCAGATCGCCGGCAATCACCCATTCGGCAAGCTCGGCGAACTGGGCACTCGAGGCCGCCGGCTCCTGTTCCCGCCAACGTCCGAAGAAGACTCCCACCACCGAGGAGCCTTTGAGCAGAGTCAGGTTGGCCGGGATTTGCGGGATGACACCCGAGGTGAAACCAACGACGAGAATCCGGCCGCCCCATGCCACCGAGCGCAGGGCCTCCTCCATGACGTGGCCACCCACGTTGTCGAGGATCACGTCCGCACCGCGGGGGTGAAGCGCTTTCATCGCATCGCGAAGCGCTCCCGGCTCCGCATAGGTCGCGACGTCGTCGGCTCCGATGCTGCGGGCCAGCTCGGCCTTTGCCGTGGTGCCCACCGCGGCGATGACATAGGCGCCGAGCAGCTTGCCGAGTCGCACCGCCGCCGAGCCCACGCCACCGGTGGCGCCGCTCACCAGAAGCGTATCGCCCTGGTTGAGGCTTGCTCTGTCCCGCAGGGCGTGGAGTGCGGTACCGAACGCCAATGGCAAGACCGCAGCATCCTCGAACGAGAGCTCGTCCGGGATCGGTTCGCAGGCGTGCTCGGCGACCACCACCTCCTCGGCGTAGCACCCCACGTACGGGGTGCCCACCACCCGGTCGCCGACGGTGAAGCGATGGACTCCATCGCCCACCGCGGACACGATTCCGGCGACTTCGCTCCCCGGCGCAAACGGAAGGTCTGGGCGCTGCTGGTACAGCCCGGAGATGATGAGGATGTCCGGGAAGTTGACGCCGGCAGCTCGCATGGAGATCCGCACCTCGCCGGGGCCAGGGTGTGGCGTCTCCGTCTCTTCGAGCCGCAGGCTGTCGATCCCGCCGAGATCGTGGACCAGCATCGCCCGCATGGCGGGGAGCCTAGAGATGGCGGAGGTGTGGCGTCGGCGCGCGCCGCGGTATGGCCGGGGGGCTCACACTTCGAATGTCGAGCATTGTCCGGGGTCGCCGGACTCGTAGCCGGTGGAGAACCACTTCATCCGCTGTTCGGATGACCCGTGTGTCCAACTCTCCGGGTTGACCTGGCCGGTGGTCGCCTGCTGGATCCGATCGTCGCCGACCGCGGCCGCCGCACTGAGCGCTTCCTCGATGTCGCCGGGTTGGAGCACGTTGTCGCGCGCCCAGATGGAGTGCGCCCAGATCCCGGCGAGGCAGTCTGCCTGCAACTCCAGCGCCACGGAATACTCGTTGGCGTTGGCCGGGTCCTGCTGCTGGAGCTGGCGGACCTGTTCCATGGCTCCGCCGAGGTTCTGTACGTGGTGGCCCACCTCATGGGCGATGACATACGCCTGGGCGAAGTCGCCGGCGCTGGCACCGAAGCGGCGCTGCAGCTCGCCGAAGAAGTCCAGATCGATGTAGATGGTCTGGTCGAGTGGGCAATAATGCGGTCCCACTTGCGAGTTGGCGCCGCCACATCCCGATCTGGTGAAATCGGAGAAGAGGACCAGCGTCGCCGGCTCGTATTGCGCACCGGCCTCCCGAAACACCTGCTCCCACACGGTCTCGGTGCTGCCCAGAACGCGTGACACGAAGTCCTCCGCCTCGTCGAGGCCCTGGAACTGTGGATCTTGTTGAGTCGGTACGTCCGCCGGCTCCACAGGAACCAGCAGGTCCTCGAGTCCACCGAGACCGCCTCCACCACCGGCTCCGCCGCCGAGGAACAGGGCGATGAGCAACCCGATGATGCCGAGCCCGCCGACCCCGGCACCGATGGCGCGACCCGAGGTACCGCGTCTGTCCTGAACGTTCCTGCTCGATTCGAGCCTTCTCCAGCGCAAGCTCCGCCTTCTCCTTTCTGAGACTGAGACACGCTACGGCCGAAGAGGTTCCGTTTCCACGCCCGTCCCCAGTCGGGGTAGCAGTACCCTCCGCAGATGGTGGCCAAACCAGTAAACACGGCGCCGGTGCCGCTCGTCCTGGCGTCCGGCTCGCCACGACGGCAAGCGTTGCTGGCCATGGCCGGGTTCGATTTCGTCGTGGTGGTGCCCGCCGTCGACGAAGATTCCGTGGATGGGGAGTTGCCCGCGGACATGGTGCTGCGGCTGGCGCGGGCAAAGGGCCGTGCCGTCGCCGCCGGTCTCGACGACCCCGAGACCGTCGAACCGGTGGTGGTTGCGGCCGACACGGCGGTCGTCATCGACGATCGGATCCTCGGCAAGCCGGCCGACGTGGACGAGGCCGTCGAGATGCTGCTGGCCCTGGCCGGGCGCACTCATCTGGTGATAACCGGCTTTGTACTGCTGTCGGGCGATGAGGAGCTGGCCGGGGGCACGGTGAGATCCCGCGTCACGATGCACCCGGTCGACGAGGCGGAGGCGAGGGCCTACGCCGCAACGGGGGAACCGTCCGACAAGGCCGGGGCATATGCTGCCCAGGGCGACGGCGCACGCTTCGTTGCGGCCATCGACGGCTCCAGGTCGAACGTGGTCGGCTTGCCGCTGGGGACGATTGTTCCATTGTTGGAGGCCGCAGGGGTACGTCGTGCCCGTTGCTGAGACCGCCGGTCGGGACATCATCAGGCCGGCGATCGACCAGGCAACCCTCGTCGATCACATGCGCAACCGGTGGGGAATCACATACACCCACGGCGTCGAGATGCCAAGCGAGCGCGATCGCAACTTCCACCTGTACGGCCTGGACCAGGAGTCGGTGGTGAAGGTGTGCCACCAGACGACCACGAGGGAGGACGTCGAGTCGCGACTCGATGCAATGGAAGCGCTGGCCGACCTGGCCGGTTTCGTCGTCCCGGCACCGCAGCGCGCCGTGAATGGATCGCGTGTGTCGTTCATCGATCTCGTAGCAGGCCGACACGTCGTGTATGCCATGTCCTTCGTGCCCGGGCGGGCGTTTGCAGACCTTCATCCAGTCACGGCGCGCCATCTCGATGCCCTGGGTGCGGCGGCCCGTGTCATCCCCGACAGGCTGGCTGCGATCGAAAGCGTCCCCAACGACTTCCTGTGGGATCTGCGGCGAGCGCCGGAGACCGTCCGGAGGCTCAGCCCAGCGATCGCCTCCGGCGCCGTTCGCTCCCTGGTGGCGACGACGACCGAGGAGTGCGCAGCGCAGTTGGGTGCCGCAGCTGGGGATCTGACGGTGACGACGATTCATGGCGACCTCAACGACGCCAACGTCGTCGTCGATGGCGACGGCACGCTCGGGATACTCGACTTCGGCGACATCCACCGTTCGTACCGAGTCGCCGAGCTGGCCATCGCTGCAGCGTACGCAACCATCCGCATGCCTGACCCCATCGCCGGTGTGGTGACCATGGTGCGAGCCGCCAGTGCGCACGCTCCGCTCACTGAGGCAGAAGCAGATGCGTTCGTCGCACTGTTGCGGCTCCGCCTCGCCCTGAGCCTGGCCATCGGCTCGACCCAGACGGCGGCCGATCCCGACAATCCCTATCTTGCCGTCAGCCGAGAGGATGCCGCCGGTTCCCTGGAGCGCTGGAGCAGGATCCCGCCACGTCTGGCCAATGCCCACGTTCGCCACGCTGCCGGTCTAGCCGCGGTCCCGCACGCCGGTGCCATCGTGTCCTGGCTCGGGCAGCACGCGGAGTCATTGAGCAGCCCCCTCGAGGTGCAGCTCACCCCTGACTCTGTGTCCCCCTTCGACTGGAGCGTCACCTCTCCCCATGTCGCTCACCCCGATTCCGGAGACACCGTCGCCGACGCCACGGTCGCCGGCGAAGAGCTGCTGCGCCGAGCCGGAGCGATCGTGGGTCTGGGTTGCTGGGGAGAGCCCCGCCTCGTCTATGCGACCCCGGAGTACGACCTGCCGACGAACGGCCCGCCGCGAACTCGCACCGTCCACACCGGGGTGGACCTCTCCTGTCGACCGGGCACAGCGGTTCTGGCGCTGTATGGGGGAGTCGTGGAAAGGATCGATGACGATGCCGTCGAGGGCGGCTATGGACCGGTGGTCACGCTGCGCCACGAGGCCGACGACCTCGTCTTCTGGTCGCTCTACGGTCATCTGGCTCGCCATGACCGCCCGGTGGAGATCGGCGACGCCGTGGCGACCGGGCAACGAATCGGCAGCGTCGGCGAAGCGCACGAGAACGGCGGATGGCCGCCGCATCTCCACTTCCAGCTGATGACCGACACCCTGGACCTCGACCGTCCGTTCCCGGGCGTCGCCGCACCTGATGAGTGGGAGGTCTGGGCGCAGATCTGTCCGTCTCCGGCCGCGGCGCTGCGGCTCGACCCGACGATCGTTGCCGCACGCCAGCCGGACGATGAGAGTGTGGTGCGAGCAAGGCGTCGGCTGCTGCCCCCGAGTCTCAGCACGTCGTACGAGCGCCCGTTGGTGGCGGTGCGCGGCGTCGGGGTGCATCTCTACGACGGTTGGGGCAGGCGGCATCTCGACTGCGTCAACAACGTCGCCCATGTGGGGCACGGGCACCCGCATGTCGTCGAGGCCATTGCAGCCCAGGCGCGTCTGCTCGCCACCAACAGCAGATACCCCCATCCCGAGCGGGTGCGATACATGGAGCGATTGGCCGCGTTGTTCCCCGATCCGCTGGACACTGTGTTCCTCGTGAACAGCGGCTCGGAGGCCAACGATCTGGCTCTCCGCATCGCCCAAACGGTGACGGGACGTACCAACATCGTGGTCGCCGAGCACGGATACCACGGTCACACCAAGGCTCTGCTCGACATCAGCCATTACAAGCACGCCGGACGCGGTGGTCACGGCACACCCTCCCACGTGACGCTTCTCCCGCTGCCGGATCCGCTCCGCTCGCCCGACAGGGATCATCTGGCGACGTCGCTCGAGCTGCTCGAAGAGGCCGAACCGGCAGCCGGGTTGTTCGAGGCGATCCCCAGTGTGGCCGGACAGGTCGTGCTCCCGGAAGGGTATCTCTCCGGGGTGACGCAAACGGTCCGGGCTGCCGGCGGGTTGATCATCCTCGACGAAGTCCAAACCGGGTTGGGGAGGGTCGGCCCCGACCTGTGGGCCTACGTGGGACAAGGCGTGGTTCCCGACATCGTGACTCTCGGCAAACCCATCGGCAACGGTCATCCCCTGGGAGCGTTGGTGACGACGCGTGCCGTCGCCGAGGCGTTCGCCAACGGTATGGAGTACTTCAACACGTTCGGCGGGAACCCCGTCTCCTGTGCGGCAGGCAACGCCGTGCTCGACGTGGTCGATCATGAGCAGCTCCCGGTCCGTGCCCGCGACGTCGGCGACTGCCTTCACGAGGAGCTGGAGACGCTCGCCGCCGCCCACCCATTGATCGGAGATGTCCGAGGTCGCGGCCTGTTCCTCGGTGTCGAGCTCGTCGCCGACAAGGACTCGCTCGAGCCGGCATCGGACCAAGCGCGCTATATCACCGAACGGGGTCGGGAGCTGGGTGTGCTTCTGGCGGTGGACGGGCCCGAGCGCAACGTACTGAAGATCAAGCCACCGCTGGTCTTCGGTGCGGCACATGTCGAGGTTCTGGTGGAGACGCTGGCCAGGATGCTCGGTGAGGATGGTGCGCAGCCGGGCTAACCGGGCAACTCCTGGGGCTATCTAGAGTCCAGTCATGAGATGGTGGGTTCGGCCGCTCATGGCCGGTGCGATCGTGGCACTCCTGGCTGTGGCGTGCTCCGGCGGTGACGGTGGCTCCTCCGCCGCGAGTACCACCACAACGACCACGTCGACGACGACCACCACCGAGCCTCCTCCGACCACCACGACCACCACGCTGCCACCAGTGATCATCACGAGCCAGCCGGGTACGTTCGTCGTCACCGACTTCGGGGCGGTCGCCGATGCCAAGAACAACGACAGTCCGGCCTTTCAAGCTGCGGTGGATGCTGCGGCCGCCGAGGGGGGCATCGTGGTCGTTCCGGCGGTCGGTGGACGCCGCGCCTATGTGTTGAACCACACGATCGACGTGCCTTCGGGAGTGTCGATCGTGGGCACCCCGGCTGGGACGGGACTCGACGTCGCCGGACCCTACCCATGGCCGGACACCGACATCGCCGGCGTGAAGCTGCTGGCCCGTCCCTCGCCCGCAGATGCGCCGCTGTTCCGGTTGGCACCGGGGACGACGATCCGCGGGCTGTGGATCACCTACGACGGGCAGCCGTTCCCCACCAACGAGGAGCTGGTCGATGAAGAGTACGGCTACGACGACTTCCGCGAAGTGAGGGACTCCTTCATCGAAGAGCACGTCGCCCCCGCTGGTCCGACGCTCTATGTGGAGGATGGCTCGCAGGTCACCATCCAGGATGTGATCGCCGACCGCTACTACGACTTCCTGTTCGTGAAGCGAGGGGGACCGCTCCGGGTCGAGGGCATCACGCTGTACGGATACCGTCACGGATTCACCATCGCCGACTCCGAGGCGATGAACACGTTCTCCGACGTCACGTTCGCCCCGATCGTCGGCCCCTTCTCTCCGGAGGTGTCCGGCGACCTGGTCGTCGAGGACGAGGACCCCCACTCGTGGGTCTTCGGTGCGATCGCCACAAACCCCGAGAACATTGGATTCCTCCTCGGTCGCTCGGACGGTTTCGTCATGGACAACGTGTCGTTCCGGGCGGGTCACACGGCCGTGCAGCTCGGCGCCTCCTTCGACTTCCCGGTCGTGGATCCGATCGACGGGGAGTTCACGACCTCGATTCCCGGTTTCGGGCCGTGGGGTCAGATCCAAGATCTGCGCATCTCCGATGCCGTAATGGGCTTCCATCTCGTCGCCCCATCGGCCAACACGTTGCAGATGAGCAACGTGTCCATGAACGTGAGCGTCGACGATGGGGCGCCCTTTGCGGCAGTCGATGGAAGTGGCAGCGTCGGCAGTGTCTCCCGGCAGGGTTTCATGGTCGCCGGTCTCACGTACACCGCAACTGCCAACGGCAGCCCACCCACGGTGCCTGCCATCCTCGCCTCCAACCTGGCGATTGGGAGCACGACCGACACTCGGCTCTTCTCCGACGCGGCGCAGCGCATCGACGAGGTGAACGGCCGAGTGTTTCTCATCGACGGTGACATCGGGATGGAGGTGAATGGCTTCTCGCTGGCACCTCCCCTCGAGGAAGCTTTGCTCGTCGCATCAGGAACGTCGGCGGACGAGGTGAGCATCAGGATCCGAGGCATCCTCGTTGCCGGCCGCCCCGAGGCAGACAAGCTGGTCGAGAAGGACGGCGTGACCGTGCTCACCGGCGACATCCTCGTGATCCAGCCGCCACCACCGCCACCGGTCACTGTGACCGTTCCCGTGACCACGACGACCGGGGCGCCGAGCGAGACCACGACCACGACCGCCGCTCCGACGACGACGACCACCACCACCACCACGACCGCAGCACCACCCCCACCGACGACCGCGCCCTGACAGATTCGAGGATGTGGCACGGCGGGTGTGATGTGGCACCATCGCCACGACGAGGAGGCCAGGGATGTTCGGACCACTCGGTGTTCTCATGGATCGGCTCCGCGACCTGTCGGAGTTGATCATCACGGCTGCATGGACGGGTGCCATGGGCTTCGGCGTTGCGGCACTGCTCGCAACCCTCGTGATGCGGCTCGAGCCACCGCTCGGATTCGGCTGGTCGTTCATTGGTTGGTGGCTCGTAGCAGCGGTGCTGTTCGTGCCGGCCCTCGTGGTGTGGTGGTTTGCGAGGAATGCTCGGATGCTGCGCAGCACGATCGCCGAGCTCCCGCAGCGACTCTCCGGTCTCGCCGACAGCGCCATCACCGAGTTGGTGGGAGTGGCCTCGGCGGCCCGGGACGCGATCCAGCATCGCAGGGGGTTGGGGCAGCTCGTCACCGGTGCGTGGCAGATGCGCCGCGTCACTGGTGCGTTCCGCGAGGTCGCCGGCACCGCCGCTCCGGTGACGGCCACGTTTGCGCCGACGTCGCTGCTGGTCACCGCAGTGGCGGCTGTCGCTGGGATCGGGGTGCTGGTGCTCGCCGCGGTGCTGGTTCTCGCCAGGATCGTGCTGTGAATCAGTCTCTCAGCGACGGCGGAGTGCCCTGAGCGCTTCGAGCGTGTCGGCCTCGGTTGCGGACTTGTCGTCTCGATAGCGGCGCACTCGAGCGAATCTCAGGGCGACGCCCGATGCGTAGGTCGGGCTGCGTTGCACACCGTCGAGGGCCACCTCGACCACTTGCTCGGGTCGGAGGTACACGGTGCGGCCGTCGCGATGGGTCTCCAGCTCAAGAAAACGCTGGGTCTGCCACTCCAGCATGGCATCGGTCATGCCCTTGAAGGTCTTGCCCACCATGGCGAAGCCGTCCGCGGTTCGTGCGCCGAGATGGATGTTGGAGAGCCAGCCCTGACGTCGGCCCGAACCCCACTCGACGGCCAGGACCACGAGATCGAATGTGTAGACGGGCTTCACCTTCTTCCAGGCCGAGCCTCGCCGCCCCGCTTCATAGAGGCTCGCCGGGTCCTTCACCATCACCCCCTCGTGGCCGAAAGCGACAACGTCCTCCATGAAGGCGGTCGCCGTCGCCGTGTCCCCGGCGTGGATATGGTCGATCACCATGTGCTCCGGTAGCCCTTCGAGGATCCGGCGACGTTCGCTGAGCGGAAGGTCGATGAGATCCTCTCCGTCGATGTGCAGGATGTCGAAGAAGAAGGCGCGGATCTCGTGGCCCGGTGTCTCCGCCGGGATCTCGTCGGCACCGAAGGTCTGCATCGTGTCCTGAAACATGACCGGATGCCCGGCGGCGTCGACAGCGAGCACCTCGCCGTCGAGCAGCACCGAGTCGAACGACAGTGCCTGCGCCTGGGCAACGAGATCGGGGAGACGATGGGTGATGTCGTCGAGGTTGCGTGTGTAGATGCGCACCTCCTCCCTGTTCTTGTGGAGCTGCACCCGGGCGCCGTCGAGCTTCGTCTCCACCAATGACGGCTCTGTCATTGCTTCGTCCACCGAGGCTGCAGTTGCCGCGAGCATCGGGGCGACGGGTCGGAACAGACGGAGCCGCACCTCCTGCAATGCCGCAACGCCGCCGTCGAGGGCGACAGCCGCCGTCTCGACGAGATCGCCCGACAGCATCATCGCCCGCCGCACCAGGTTGGCCGGCGCTTCGGCGGCGGTAGCGATGGCGTCGATCATCACTCCTTCAGTAGCGCCCTGGCGCAAGTCCCGCACGATGAGCCGTTTGAGAAACGATTGCTCGTCGGCCGTGGCCCGGGAGAGCAACCGCTCCAGGGTCGCCAGTCGCTCCGTCTGGCTGCCTTCACCCGACATGTCCGCCATCGCAGCCAGCGTGTCATCGACCTCTTGCAGCGTGAGCGACGCAGCGACGGCGGCGGGTGCGTCGGTGCGATATGCGGCGGCGAAGCCGGCCCCCAGCTTGGCTTGGAGTGGGCGCCCGATGAGAAAGCTCACGGCAATGTGGCGTTGCGAGCGGGGCACGGTGAGGAGGTACGCAGCGATGGTCGCCGTCTTCTTCTTGCGAGAGCGGGTCGCCGCAACCGCCTGCGACACCGCCACGAGATCAGCGATCATTGGGTCTTCCATGTGCCGGTCAACCTACCGAGTGGTGCCGTAATGACGAACGCACGGGATGGGTGCGCCCGGCTCGACCGGTGAGACGCCGGTGGTGACGCGCCCCCGGCGCCGTAGGATATCTGCCCTCGACCAGGAGAATCGGCCGTGAGGGACGTGCGCTACGGGATCATCGGCACCGGGAGCATGGGACTCGAGCACATCGCCGACATCAATGCCCTGGAGGGCGGTCAGGTCGTGGCGTTGTGCGATCCGGCGGAGACGTCATTGCAGACCGCCGCCCTGGTGGCCCCGCCCGGCGCCAAGACATTCTCCGATCATCGCTCGATGCTGGAGTGGGGGGAGATCGATGCCGCGGTTGTCGTGACCCCCAACCACACTCATCACGGGATCTTGCTCGACCTCATCGACGCCGACATCCATTTCCTCACCGAGAAGCCGTTGTGCATCAACTTCGAGCAGTGTGCCGAGGTGGTGGCCGCGAGCGCCCGCAGCGACAAGATCCACTGGATGGGCCTCGAGTACCGCTTTGTCCCACCGATCGCCAGGCTCATCGCCGAGCTCGACGAGGCCCGCCACGGACGGGTACGTATGGTTGCCATCCGGGAGCATCGGATCCCGTTTCTGCAGAAGGTGGGCAACTGGAACCGTTTTCGCAAGAACACCGGTGGCACCCTGGTGGAGAAGTGTTGCCACTTCTTCGATCTGATGAACCTTCTCGCCGGAGCCCGACCGGGCCGGGTGATGGCCTCAGGCGCGCAGGATGTCAATCACCTCGACGAGGAGTACGACGGTGCAGCCACCGACATCATCGACAACGCCTATGTCATCGTCGAGTACGAGAATGGGGTGCGGGCTGCATTGGACCTGTCGATGTTCGGCGAGGGCGGCAAATGGGAGCAGGAGATCGTCGTCACCGGAGCGCAGGGCAAGCTGGAGGCGTTTGTCCCCGCCTGGTACGACGGCGGTCTCGGCGTCGTGCGCTTCAGCACGCGGCAGGGTGGCATCTATCTGGAACGCGAGGTGGATGATGAGCGCATCGCCGCCCACGGCCATCACCACGGCGCCAGCTATCTCGAACATCTCCGTTTCCGTTCGGCCATCGTCACCGCAGGGGCGCCGGAGGTGACCTTGGAGGACGGCATGTGGTCGGTGGTGGTCGCGGAGGCCGCGCATCGGGCCATCGATGAGCGGCGCATCATCGACATCGCCGAGCTGATCGGCGCCGACCGGTAGCCGGGCTAGGTTCCCATCCCACCGCGGGCGAGAGCCGCGGCCGCGGCCCGTCTGCCGGCGCTGCGCAACTCGGGCGCCCGAGTCCGTTCCCTGGGGTAACTCCGAAACGCCGGCAGGGACGTGGCGTCCGGCTCGATGACCAGGGGTGTCACCCCCGCCTCCTTCAGCTGCTCGATCTCGGTGTGGAGCCGGTGTCGTGCGTGGAGGGCAAACGCCCGCCTGCCGGCACGAGTCATCGGCGACGACACGATGACGGTGTCGACTCGGGCGCCCTGGGCGAGGTCGGCGTGTGTGGGTGACAACACACCGCCATCGATGAGCCGCTTCCCCGCCACCTCGACGGGGCGGAACAGGAAGGGGAGCGCACTCGACGCCGCGATCGCCGTTGCCAGGGGTGGGTGCAGATCGCGCCCGAGGACGAGCAGAGAACCGTCATCGGCGTCCACTGCCGGAATCCACAGACGGTCTGGCCACTCCCCGTCGAAGCCGGGATCGGTCCTGCCCAGGTAGTGCGATGACCACCTTCCGGCCGGCAAGGCCCCGGCGAAGGCCAGACCCAGGCCGGATCGTCCGCTGCGAAGACCTGTGGTCACGAGGCGTGGGGAAAGTGGCGCCCAGCTGTGCGGGATCGCTCTGCGTTCCTCGGCGGCCGCCCGCCGCTCCGCGGCCGTCGGTTCGTAGGTGAACGCCCGAAACATCTCGTCGGGTGTGCGACCCAGCCGGAGCATGGCCGCCGCAGACGAGCCGGCGCTGGTTCCGATCACCACTGTGGCCTGAGTTGGATCCACACCTGCGCTGGTGAGAGCCTCGACGACGCCGGTGTGGAACAGCCATGCGGCCAGCCCGCCTCCGCCGAGGACAACGGCGAAGTCGCGTGACATCCTCATGCTCAGGGCGACCCATCGTGGACCGAGGTTCGCAGCATCACGCTGCCCGGGTCACACGACCTCGAACAACCCGGCTGCTCCTTGCCCGCCGCCGACACACATCGTCACCAGCCCGAAACGTCCTCCGGTGCGTCGGAGATGTCGCAGGATCTGTCCCACCATGCGCGCGCCCGACATCCCGTAGGGATGCCCCAGCGAGATGGAGCCGCCCATTGGATTGAGCTTGTCGTTGTCGATCTCGAGAACCCGCTGGCACTGGAGCACCTGCGACGCGAACGCTTCGTTGAGCTCCACGATGTCGATGTCGTCGAGGTTCATGCCGACCTGATCGAGGAGCTTGGGTACCGCCCGGATCGGACCGATACCCATCTCGTCCGGATCCACACCGGCGACCTGGAACCCGCGAAACACACCGAGCGGCTCCAGGCCGAGATCATCCGCTCGGGCCGCGGACATCACCACTGCAGCGGAGGCCCCGTCGGCGAATTGCGATGCGTTTCCTGCGGTGACGGTGCCCTCCGGGTCGAAGACGGGTTTGAGTGCAGCAAGGCCTTCGAGGGTGGTGTCGGGGCGATTGCACTCGTCCCGATCGACGACGACACCGTGGTGCACACCCACCGTGCCGTCCTCCTGCTTCACCGTGCGGGATACGGTGATCGGAGCGATGTCCTCTTTGAACCAATCGGCATCCTGGGCGATTGCGGTTCGCTGCTGGCTCTGCAGGGCATAGACATCCTGCGCTTCTCGCGACACCCCGTAGCGCTTCGCCACCACTTCGGCCGTCTCGCCCATGCTCATGTACAGCGCCGGCCACTCCTCGAGGATGCCCTCGTTCACGAGATCGACCCCGCGGAAGTTGTCGTTTTGCACGAGAGAGATCGACTCGACGCCACCGGCGACGATGGTGTCTGCACTTCCGCTCATGATGCGGTGGGCCGCCATCGCAATGGTCTGGAGGCCGCTGGAACAGAATCGATTGACCGTGGCTCCGGGCACCGACGAGGGCAATCCGGCGCGAAGCGCCGCAACCCGCCCGACATTCTGCCCGGAGGGCCCTTCCGGCAGTCCGCAGCCGAACAACACGTCCTCGACCGAGTCGTCGGCAACGGCAGGTACGTCGTCGAGCGCCGCCCGGATGGCATGCGCAGCCAGGTCGTCGGGTCGGGTCATGGTGAAAGATCCCCGATATCCCTTGGCCAGCGGTGTCCTCTTGCTGGCAACGATGACGGCTTCACGCATGGGGCGGCTCCTGTTCGTTCGGCCGGGTCAGCCTACCGGTGTCTCTCCCCGCCAACCGCAGCCGGTACGCTCCCGCCGACCGACTGACGGGAGTGCGACATGAAACTCGGGCTGACGATGGGCTACTGGGGGGCCGCACCACCGTCCGGTGTCGCCGAGGCGGTGACCACAGCCGAGGACCTCGGGTTCGACTCGCTGTGGACCGCCGAGGCCTACGGGTCGGATGCGCTCAGCCCGCTGGCCTGGTGGGGCTCGCAGACCAAGAATCTGCGACTGGGTACGGCGATCATGCAGATGGCGGCGCGCACCCCGGCGGCGACTGCGATGGCGGCGATGACGATGGATCACCTCAGCGGAGGACGCTTCGTTCTCGGGCTCGGGGTGTCCGGGCCCCAGGTGGTCGAGGGCTGGTACGGCAGTCCATATCCTCGCCCGCTCGCCCGCACCCGTGAATACGTCGAGATCGTGCGCCGCATCATGGCCCGCGAAGAGCGTCTCACCTTCTCCGGCGCTCACTATCAGGTGCCCCATCCCGGCGGCACCGGTCTGGGTAGACCCCTCAAGTCCACCGTCCACCCGCTGCGCAACGATCTTCCGATCTTCCTTGCAGCCGAGGGACCCAAGAACGTGGCGCTTGCGGCTGAGATCGCCGACGGCTGGTTCCCATTCTGGTTCTCCCCCAAGAGTGACGCCTTTTACCGGCAAGCGCTGGAGGAAGGGTTCGCCGCCGGTGGACACCGTCGCTCCTGGGACGACTTCGAGGTGGTGTGCCCGGTACCGGTTGTGCCGAGCCCAGACGTTGAAGCTGCGGCAGACTCGATCCGGCCGGTGCTGGCGCTCTATGTGGGTGGCATGGGCGCCAAGGGCGCCAACTTCCACTACGACGTCCTCGCCCGCTTGGGATACGAGGAGACCTGTGCTCGCATCCAGGAGCTGTATCTCGGCGGAGACCGGCGCGGGGCGGCGGCGGCGATTCCGCTCGAGATGGTGGAGGATGTCGCTCTGATTGGACCTCCGGAAAAGATCGCAACCGAGCTCGAGACCTGGCGCAAGACGGTCATCACCACCATGGTCCTCAGCGGGCCGCCGGAGCTGTTGCGCCTGGTCGCGTCGCTGCTGCACGAGTCCAGCTGACCGCACGACCGCGGTTTCCTCGGGCGAAACCGCGAAATGATTCGCCCGACCCTGGCCCTGAGCCAGGGTGACCGGCAACAATGGAGAGCGCTCACCGTCCGGGACAGGCCCGGGCGCGGGCAGCCGGTAGGGACATCGCTGAGGCCAGGCTCTGCCGGGGAACAGGAGGTAAGAGGTGTCTCGACACCTTCTTACACAGGGCACGACGGCCCCGGAGTGGTGGAACGCTCATACAGCCCGGCTAGACGGCTGCGCTGAGCTCCGCGATCACATGGTTGACCGTGGCGGGGTCGTCAAATGCGAGCAGACGGGTGGTGCTCCCGTGGTGGACCGCTCCGAACGACCGCGAGTTGGCCGGGGGCAACTCGATGACTGCCTCGGCTACGACACCGGGTGGAAGGCGTTCGGTGGTCACAATGACCGAGAAGCTGTCGGGGGGGACCTCTTGCCGGTCGCAATCGACGGCAATCACATCGCGCTCCGCGGTGTCGAGTGCATGCGCCAGGGCCGTACCGAGCAGGTACGGGCGCACGAGCACGAGCACACGGGGTCGGGTTGGAGGCATGTCGGGAGGAGCGTGGCAGGCACCCGGGGGGCTCACATCACCAGAATTGGGGAAACCGTTGCTTGATTCCGTAGTCGTAGTGGACGATCACAAGCTCCTCGCCGAGACCGTGGTCCAACTGCTGCAAGCTTCCGGGGTGCGCGCCGTTGCCGTGACCCCCGTGTCGGTGAAGCAGATTCTCGAAGACGTGCTGGCAGAGGAGCCCGACGGTGTGCTCATCGACTTCTCATTGGGCGCCGACGTCGGCACCACAACACCGATCGTGAGCGAGCTGGTGCGACAGGACATACCCACCATCGTCGTCACCGGCAACGTGGATCCGCTCGTGCACGCCGAGTGCCTCGAAGCCGGAGCAGCGGGAATCGTCAGCAAAGGCTCATCGGTTGGCGAATTGCTCGACGCTCTCACCAAAGCCCATCAGGGCAAGCGGCTCGTCGACGACCCGCGCCGGCAGGAGCTGCTGTCCATGCTGCGCAAGCATCGGTCGGCGCATCGCAGAGCGACGGCTCGCTTCGAGCAGCTGAGCCCACGTGAAGAACAAGTGCTCATGCAGATATGCAACGGACTCAGTGCTGCGGAGATCGCCGAGACATCGTACGTGTCCGTAGCGACGGTGCGTTCCCAGATTCGCGCCATCCTCATGAAGCTCGACGTGTCGTCGCAGCTCGCCGCCGTCGCGGCAGCGCATAGTTCTGGCTGGGTCGAGCGGACTAGGTCCGATTCATCCAATTTGGCGATGTCGCACGATCCGGCCTGAGGCATTCTGACCCTCGGAATGTGGACCTTTGGGTCCGGGTAGGGCCCGCGCAGGGTCAGTCAACGAAAGGATCTGCAAAATGCTGCAGCTTTGGAACGCTCTTCAGGCTCGGAAGGCCTCGGAAGAGGGCGCAACGATGGTTGAGTACGGCATCATGGTTGCCCTCATCGCAGTTGTCTCGATCGTGGTCATCACGACCATCGGTACGGACCTGCTTGCCGCCTTCACGACCGTCGAGACCAAGCTCCCGTAACCGGTAGCACTTTCATGTCGATGGGGTCCCGCCCCGGTGGGACCCCATTCGACAGTTTTGACCGGGACACCCATATGTCGGGTGGACCCCATTCTTCACACCTCACACCGGGGGAGACCAGGATGCGACGTTTTCGTCCCAACACAGACCGCAGAGGCGAGCATGGCGCCGCCATGGTGGAGTTCGCCATCATCCTCCCCCTCCTGATCATCGTTGTGTTCGGCATCATCGAGTTTGGCCGGGCCTACAACACGAAGATCACACTCACCCACGCCGCACGCGAGGGCGTTCGCGAGTACGTGCTGTCGCAGAGCTCTGCAGACGCACAAACCGTCGCCGAGAACGCCGCCGTGGGTCTCGACATCGCTCAGCTCACCTTCTCGACCCCGGCCGCATGCAACAGCGGAAACGTGGGCAGCCCCAGCACGGTACGCCTCGAGTACCCCTTCCAGCTCGCCATCCCGTTCTTCAGCTCGAGCCCGATGACGCTCATCGGTGAAGGAACGATGCGCTGCGGCGGCTGACCGCTCCCGCCTTCGTGACGGCGGACCGTCACGCACCAGTTTTCAAATCGTGGAACCGACCCAAAGAAAGAAAAGGACCAGGAGCCAGACATGAACAGGAGATCAACAGGTGTCCTGATAGCGTTGCTGCTTGCCGCGCTCGGGACATTCATCATCGTGCGCTACGTAGGGAGCGCCGAGGACCGGGCACTTGCCGGTCAAGAAGTGGTGGAGGTGCTGCTCGTCTCCGAGACGGTACCCGCCGGCGCCCCTGCCGAGTCGCTCACCACAAAGGTCGAGCTCGCCAAGATCCCGGCCAAGGCGCAAGCCCCGGGCAGCGTTGTCGAGCTGGCCGAGCTCGAAGGTCTCGTGACCTCCGTGGAGCTGGTGCCCGGCGAGCAGGTGCTCGCCTCACGCTTCGTCACCGCCGAGGAACTCGCCGAGGAGCGGGAACTCGAGATCCCCGACGGCCTCGTCGAGGTCACCATTGCCTTGTCGCCGGAGCGCGCGGTGGGTGGCAACATCAAGCCGAGCGACACCGTTGCGGTGTTCTCCTCGTTCGAACCCTTCGATCTGGGATCCGTTGAGCCGACCGGTGTCGACGACATCACCGAGGTGCTCGAGGTGCTGTTCCCCACCGACACGGATGCCGACGTCTCCGGAGAGGACACCTCCCCGACGTCGGCCCGGCCCAAGACGCCGAATACGACCAACATCATCCTCCACAAGGTCATGGTCACCAACGTCCAGATCGAGCGGGCGCCAACTCAGAGTCCGGACACCGAGCTGAACGAGGTGCAGATCGCTCCCACGGGCAACCTGCTCGTGACTCTGGCCATCGATCCGGAGAACGCCGAGCGTATCGTCTTCACGGCCGAGTACGGCTCGCTGTGGCTCGCCAACGAGACCCCCGGCACTTCCGAAGAGGACAACCAGATTCAGACCCGCTCCATCATCTACGAAGATCTGGATACCGGAGTCAGCCCGTGAGCAAGCTGACACTGGCCACGAGCAGCGTCGCCTTCGAACAACGACTGCGACGCTCGCTCGGGACCGACTTCGCCGGGACGATCAACCGGTGGCAGTCCGACTTGCTCTACGTCGATGGCCTCCAAGCCGTCAAGGAGCTGGCGGTCGATTCGCCCGACGTGATCATCGTCGGACCGAACGTCGCTGCGGACGTGGCACTGGAACTGGCGCAAGCAATCGACCAGGAACATCCCGAGATCGAGGTCATCCTCGTCGTCGACGTGGTGCCCGGTCTCTGGGAAATGGCGCTGCGGGCACGGGTCAGCGAGGTGCTCGACCCGACCGCGGATGACGATGACGTCCGGGCCGCCGTGATGCGTGCGCTCGACACCGCGCAGCGGCGCCGGCACAACCTCGTGGTCGACACGGGGCTGGCTCCCTCGACCGGAGGCCGCGTGCTGACCGTCATCTCGCCGAAGGGCGGCGCCGGGAAGACGGCTTTGTCGACCAATCTCGGTGTCGAGTTGGCTGCGCTTGGTGCCGGGAGTGTCGTCATCGTCGATCTGGATCTCCAGTTCGGGGATGTGGGCAACGCACTCGGGCTCGATCCCGAGCACACCATCGCTGAGCTCGCCGACGCACCGGCCGGTGTCACCCTGACCGCGTTGAAGGTGTTCATCACGCAGTGGGGGGAGAACCTTCACGTGTTGTGCGCGCCGCTGTCACCCGCTGAGGGGGAGCAGATACCCGAGAGCGTCGTCGACAAGACGATACGGTTGCTCGCCGAGTCGTTCGACTACGTCATCGTAGATACGTCGGCTGGAGTCAACGAGGCCACTCTGGCGGCAATCGACCGCTCTACCGACCTGATCTTCCTCTGCGACCTCTCGGTGTCGGCACTGAAAGGGCTTCGCAAAATCATCGATGCGATCGATTCTCTCGGCATCAAGACGCCGCAACGGCATTTTGTCCTGAATCGGGCCGACAGTGATGTCGGGATCAACCCGAATGACGCCGCCGCACTCGTCGGCATGGACATCGATGTCGAGATCCCGAGCTCGCGATCGATCCCCCTCGCCCAGAACCAAGGAGTTCCCGTCAGCCAGGAATCGCCGCGCAGCCCTGTGGCACGGGCATTCGAACAAGCCGCAGAGCACATCTCCGGCATTCACCTAGAGAAGAAGCGTGGCTTCTCATTGAGGAGGGGCAAGTGAAGCTCAACGATCGACTCCGTTTGAATCAATCGAAGGCGGACGCCAAGAAAGGCCACAGCAGCGAGCCGGCAAAGGAAGCCGGTCCTGCTCCGAGCGACCCGATGGCCGGTCTCAAGCAACGTGCGCAGGAAGCCCTCTTTGCCAAGCTGGGTGGTCGGCTCTACGACGCATCGCTGACAGAGTCCGAGCTCGAGGCGATCGTTGCCGACGAGCTGAGCCTCGCCGTGGGCGGCGAATCCGTGATGCTCTCCGACACCGAGCGTCGTCAGCTGGCTTCGCAGATCAGAGACGACATCCTCGGGCATGGCCCGATCCAGGCGTTCCTCGACGACCCGACGGTGACCGAGGTGATGGTCAATGGTCTCGACTTCATCTACATCGAGCGTGACGGAAAGCTGACCAAGACCCGCACTCGCTTCATGTCGGAGCCGCATCTGCGCCGGGTCATCGACCGTATCGTGACGAGCGTGGGTCGGCGTATCGACGAGTCGTCACCGATGGTCGACGCCCGGCTTCAGGACGGTTCGCGGGTCAACGCCATCATCCCGCCGCTGGCCGTCGACGGCGCCACGCTGACCATCCGTAAGTTTGCCGCCGACCCCTTCCAGGTAGACGATCTCATCGAGATCGGCACCCTGACCCCATTGGTCGCCGAGTTGTGCTCGGCCGTGGTGCGCGGCAAGCTCAATGTGATCATCTCCGGTGGTACCGGTACCGGAAAGACCACGTTGCTGAACGTTCTGTCCGGGTTCATTCCGGGCGACGAGCGCATCGTGACCATCGAGGACGCCGTCGAGCTGCAGCTCCACCAGGACCACGTGATCCGGCTGGAGTCCCGGCCACCCAACGTGGAAGGTCGCGGCGAAGTGACCATCCGCGATCTGGTGCGTAACGCCTTGCGGATGCGTCCCGACCGCATCGTGGTTGGTGAGACCCGCGGTGGTGAGGCCCTCGACATGCTCCAGGCCATGAACACCGGTCACGACGGCTCGCTGGCCACGGTTCACTCCAACAGCCCGCGTGATGCCATCGCCCGTCTCGAGACCCTCGTGATGATGGCGGGCGTCGACCTCCCCTCCCGTGCAATTCGCGAGCAGATCGCTTCAGCGGTCGATCTCATCGTCCAGCTCACCAGAATGCGCGACGGCTCAAGAAGGATCACGAGCATTGCCGAGGTGGTCGGCATGGAAGGCGAGCTCGTCACGCTGCAGGACATCTTCGAGTTCGACTACGGCGCCGGTATCGACGAGGGCGGCCGGTTCCGGGGATCGATCCGTCCCACCGGCATCCGTCCCCGCTTCAGCGACAAGCTCGCCGACTACGGGATCGAATTGCCTGCCGGCGTGTTCGGCGTACCGGACCTCGACATGTTGACGAAGGCCCCTCGGTGATGAGGCTGAAGAGATTCTTTGCGGCCGCGCTCGCCGCGGCGTCGCTGACGGCGCCCGCCGTGGCCATGGCTCAGGATGTCCCGGAACCCCCGGGCGATTCCGACGAGCTGTTGCTCGAGCGACTCGACATCAGCAATCACCCGGAGATCAACCTGACCGTCAGCCTCCCGGAGGAGCTTGCGAGCGACCCCGCTGCGATCCAGTTCACGGTCCTCGAGGCCGGCAATCCGGTGCCGGTGACCATCTCGGAGGTGCCCACCGACAACATCGCAGTCGTGCTCATCATCGACACATCGGGAAGCATGCAGGGAACGCCGATCGCCGAGGCGAAAGCGGCTGCGTTGAGCTTCCTCGAAGAGATGCCGTTTGGAACCCAGGCCGCACTCGTCACCTTCGGCAACTCCGCGACGTTGGTCAAGGAGTTCACCTCCGATGCGGCCGAGCTGGCCGAGGCCATCCGGGGCATCTCTACCGGAGGCAACACGGCGTTGTACGACGGTCTGGCGCTCGGGCTCGATCAGTTCGCCGGGCTCGAGGACACCCGCAATACCGTGGTGTTGCTCTCCGACGGCGCCGATACCGCCAGCGCACTCACGCTCATCGAGCTGGAGGAGCGGCTCGTGGTGACGGATGTGGCCTATCACGCCATCGAGCTGAAAGGAACGGAGAACGATCCGGTGGCGATGCGAGCGCTCGCCGAAGCAGCTCACCCCGATGCCGGGGAGAGCCGGGTGGTGTCCGCCGACGACCCGGAAGCGCTCACGGGCGTTCTCAATGAGCTGGCCACGGCCATCGTCAACCAATTCTCGCTGACGTTCGAGTCGGCGTCGTTCGACGCAACGGAGCTCGAGGTGGTCGCCAGCGCCAACGGTCAGTCGACGTCGCTCGTCGGGATCGTGGAATACCCGGAACCCCCTCCGGTGACCGAGACGGTACCCCCGACAAGCGTGGTTTCGGTGACCCCCACCACGGTCGTCGCCCCCGTGGCCACGGTGGCTCCGGCGTTGCGTGAGGGCTTCGAAGTGCAGCTCGGGTTGTTCGACCGACCGGGGCTGCTCTACACGGGACTCGGCATGATGTTCGTCTCGCTGGCGACGATCGTGTTCCTCTCCGGTATCGGCCAGCCGAGGAACGTGCAGCTCGTCGCCAAGGCGGTGTCGAAGAAGTTCGGCGAGACGAAGGGCAAGACCCTGTCGTCGCTCGCCGAGCAAGCCACGTTGTTCGCCGATCGCAGCCTCGAGAAGGGCGAGCGGCGCGGTGTCATCAACACCAAGCTTGAAGCGGCCGGTCTGTCGTGGCGTCCCGCAGAGTTCGTGGTGCTCACCGGCGCCGCCATGCTCGGCGCCTTGGCGGTGGGCTTCGCCACCATCAGCGGGCTCGCCGGGCTCGGACTTGCCGTCTTCACGGTCCTGGGTATCTACGCCTTCCTCAGCCAGAAAGCGTCGAAACGCCGTTCGTCCTTCGCCGCCCAGCTCCCAGATGCGCTTCAGCTCATGGCCGGCAGCCTCCGCTCCGGTTTTGGTCTGATGCAAGCCGTCGACACTGTCGCCAACGAGATCGCCGATCCCGCAGGGGAGGAGTTCCGCCGGGTGAAGCTGGAGACGCATCTCGGACGGGACTCGGACGAGGCGCTGAAGGCCATGGCACATCGCCTCCAATCGGAGGACTTCCGGTGGGTGGTCGAGGCGATCGAGATTCATCGTGAGGTCGGTGGCGATCTCGGCGAGATCCTCGACTCGGTCACCGACACCGTCCGTGACCGGAACCGTATCCGGCGTCGGGTCAAGTCGCTCAGCGCCGAGGGCCGCTTCTCGGGGGTGATTCTGGGATCGCTTCCCGTGTTCTTGGTGGGAGCGCTCATGATGATCAACCCGGACTACCTCCTCGAGCTGTTCGAGTCGACCATGGGCCAGATCATGGTCGCCGCCGGTTTGCTCGGCATGGTGGTCGGAGTCCTGTGGATGAGAAAAATCACCAAGTTGGAGTACTAGGAGGACGCCATGCCAATCCAGATCATCCTTGCGGCGGTCGCAGTCTCCGTCTCGCTCCCGGTCTTGTACTGGTCCGTCGCTTCGACCCGCGTGAGCGCGGCAAGCGCCGCCAGCCGGGAGCGCATCCTGGGCAAGCCGGAAACCACCGACGCCCGGTCGCTGGTGCTCCAGCAGGGCATCGGCAAGCGTGTCGGTGTCCCGATGCTGCGCGCCATGGGCGTGCGCCTGCGGAGCCTCACTCCGGCGGGGTGGACGGACTCCCTGCGGAAGAATCTCGTTTTGGCCGGCAACGCCGACACCACATCGGTGGAGCGGATGCTGGTCACCAAATTCGGGCTGGGTGCTGCTGGCCTCGCCTTCGGGCTGTTGGGACCCTTTGGGTCGGTACCACGACTGCAGCCCCTGATTGTGCTCGGTGTAACAGCGTTGGGTTTCTTTCTGCCCGATCTGTTGATCGCACAAAAGGGTAAGGCACGTCAGCACAGCATCCAGCTCGAACTTCCAGACACCCTCGACCAGATCCGGATGTCGGTGGACGCCGGGCTGGGTTTCGAGGCTGCACTAGCGAGAGTGGCCCGCTCCGGTGAGGGACCTTTTGCCGACGAGCTGCAGCGCACGCTGCGCGAGATCCAGCTCGGTATCCCTCGCCCGCAGGCTCTCCGCAATCTGTCCAGCCGTACCGCGGTGTCGGATCTCGACAGCTTCATCCTCGCTGTCGTGCAATCCGAGCAGTACGGCATTCCGGTGGCCGGCGTGCTGCGGGTGCAATCCGACGAGCTCAGGGACAAGCGCTTCCAGCGTGCCGAAGAGCAGGCGATGAAGCTGCCGGTCAAGCTCATCTTCCCGCTCGCCATGTGCATCTTCCCCGCCATGTTCATCATCCTGCTCGGTCCTGCCGTGATCCGGATCTTCCGCGATCTCGGCGGTGCCCTCGTCCCCTGAGCCGAAAGGTCGCACCCCCATGCTCGAAGTCCACCCCAACGCTCCACAGTTCCGGTCGGCGAGTGCCGTCCTGGCGTCGGTCGACGAGGAGGCGCGCGGGGTGCATACCGTTCCGACCGGATTCGAGCCGCTCGACACGGTGCTCGAAGGTGGACTGCGACCCAGGGACTTGACCATCCTCGGTGGCGCTCCCGGCCAGGGAAAGACCGTGATGTCGATGCAATGGGCCCGTAACGCCGCAGAGCAGGGCACGAACGTCGTCTATGCGTGTTACGACCACGATCACCTGACGCTGCTCAGCCGGTTGCTGTTGCTCGAGGTGGGCGACCTCGTGGAGGGAGCGCCCGGCGCCTCCGGTCCCACGCGGGCAGCGATCCGCAGCATCGCTCTGGGTGAGGCATCGCTCGAGGACGAGTTGAGCCGGAACCTGTTGCTCCGTGCCGCGTACAGCAGGATCAGCGACTACGGAGAGCGGCTGTGGTTCATCAACGCCAGCCGTACCGGTACCGACCTGCAGGCGCTGACCGAGACGGCGCAGCACGCCGGCCCCGGCAGCCTGCTCATCGTGGACTTCCTCCAGAAAGTGCCGCACCCGGCCACGGGGGACCTGAGCCGCGTCGCCAAGATCGCTCAGGGGCTCAAGTCGATCGCACTCAGCGCCGATGTCGCCGTGCTCGCCATCGTCGCTTCGGATGCGTCCGGGCTCAACATCCGCCGGCTGCGGATGCACCACCTCAACGGCGCATCCGGCGTCGGGTACGAAGCCGATCTCTTGCTCCTGCTCAACAGCAAGTTCACCGCCGTGTCCAAGCTGCACTCCTCCTTCGACGTCTTGAAGGCAGAGGAGCACAAACGGCGGACCGTGCTGAGCTTCGAGAAGTACCGCCACGGACCCGAGGGTCTCGATCTCGAGTTCGAGAAGGACTTTGCGCACTACAGGTTCGAGCCCAAGGGCGGTCACGTCGAGGAAAGCCTCATCGACGAGGTCATGTTCCCCGAATGATGTAAGAAGCGGCACGGCCATGTGTCGTATAGACGTGGAACCGCACCGACGCCGTTTCGTGCAGGAGGCCGGCGGGGCCACGACAACTCACAACTGACGGAACCTACGAACACACAAGGCGAGTCGAGCACGCGGCGTACGGCCGCAATCGCCGGTTCGGCGAATCGACGAGCTGGGGAATGGAATTTGGGGGAATCACGTCGCGCTGATCGCTGCGCCCACGCGGCCGCGGTTGCGGGCCAACGACCTTCTGTTCTGTCCCATCGAGACTCGGGCGGCTCATCTCGGCTGTCCGATGGTGTGCAAAGGGGAATACGAGCCAAGCGGGGGAATCCGAAGACCGCTCCGGTGACGAACCGGACCTCGGGGATGGGACCTCCCGGCCAGGGGGTGCAACATGAACGAGCTGGACGTGGTGGAGCCGGCAACGGGGGACGAGCGTCTCCGCTCGGAGAGTGGAGTGTCGGCTATCTTCGTCGGTCTCCTGCTCACCGTGATCTTTGGGTTTGCCGCCTTGGCGGTCGACGTCGGCCAGATCTACATGGTGCGAGCCGAGCTGCAGACGGCGGCCGACGCTGCCGCGACCGCAGGGGCTCGGGGGCTCCCGCTCGAGATCGCCGCCGAGGCGATCGCACTCGATTACGCCAACAACGAGAACTCGTTCGGAAACGGCAACATCACGGACGCCGCTGACATCTCGGTGGGCTACTGGGATTCGTCCACCCGCACATACACCGAGAACGGGCTCCCCTTCAACGCGGTGCAGGTGATCACGAACCGTTCGGTCGCATACGGCAATCCGGTGGACAACCTCTTCGCCGGGATCCTGGGCAACCCGACCACCGATGTGCGAGCTGCATCGATTGCTCTGAGGCAGAACGCCGTCATCGACTTCGAAGGTATTCCGGCAGGTGATCAGCCCTATTCGGTATCGAGCGGATACGGGATCTCCGGCGACCCGATTCCCGGTACCGTCGACATCTCGTCCAACACGGGATTCGGTCCCATGGTGTTCGACGCAACCTGCGGCGGCGGGCCGGCCTCCAACTGCACAGGCGGTGACAGCGACCTCTTCGTCCCGACCCAGGGCGGGGTGCTGATCATCTCTGAGGATGGCGATTCCAGCGACCCGGACGACTATGCGGGACCGACGCCCTGCCCGACAGGGGCTGCCGCCAACGATGCTCCGGCATGGGTCGCCAATCCCAGCGACGTGACCACGCTGTGCACGCTGGTGCTCGACTTCCGGAACTTCGGCGAGGGAGTTGTCACGATCACGGATGTCACGCTTGTCGACGTCGAGGAAGACGCCTTTGTCTGGATCTACCGGAACGGCAACCTCGTGGCCGAAGTGCAACTGACCCTGGCGGGTGACGGCATGGCGGCCAAGCGGTTGCTGCCCACGCCGGTCGACGGCGACATCATGGTGGTCAAGCTGAACGGATCGGGCGCCATCGACGACATTGGATATTCCGAGACGGTCTCCCTCGTCGGGTGAGGCAGTAGCGGTAGACGAGGGCGTCACCGCACGGCCGCATGTCACCTCCCTGGCCACTGGGTCCGGTACACGCCGGACCCAGTGCCTTGTTGGAAGTGAATCTCTTCCGTCCCAAGCGTCTTTCTGACCTCGCTCGTACGACGGACACACCGCTAAACCCAGCGTGAACGCTCTCCCGTCGGTCGTACATCGCATTGGCCTCTATGATGCGTCTTCAGACCTATACAGCACCTCACAGCTACGTGGTCCCTGCGAGGCGCAACCATTCATTTGCTGCCATTGGGGGACGGGGACCATGGGGGAGACGCAGCTGCTGCCGGTGCGGTCGTCGGACGACGCCACACCTCTTTCGACAAAGGTGCCCACCGGCTCCTTCCATCGGGGGCGTGTCGCATCAGGCGAAATGGAATCGGGGACAACGGCGATCTTCGTGGGCCTGCTCCTCTTCGTGATCTTCGGCTTTGCGGCACTGGCGGTTGATGTCGGGCACCTGTATGTGGTGCGGACCGAGCTGCAGACGGCGGCAGACGCTGCTTCGACGGCCGCAGCGCGCGGGCTGCCAATTGCAACGGTGGCCGAGGTGATCGCCATCGACTACGCCGATCGCAACGATGACGGAGCTGGTCCCCTGACCAAAGCGCCCGACGTCGTGGTGGGGAACTGGGACACGTCGACGAGAACATTCGTGGCCAGTGGTCTTCCCCTCAATGCCGTGCAAGTGACCACCCGCCGCTCCGCGGCATATGGCAACCCGGTGGAACACCTCTTCGCTCGTGTCCTCGGCTTCGAAACCAGTGACGTGTCGGCGACCGCCATCTCGCTGAAACGTCGCGCCGTGATCGATTTCGAGGGAATCCCCGCTGGTGATCAGCCGAGTGAGGTCTCTGCCGGATATGGCATCAGCGGCGACCACATCAGCGGCGAGGTGGCCATTGGATCGAACACGGCCTTCGGTCCGATGGTGTTCGATGCCACCTGTGGCGGAGGGCCGGCGTCCAACTGCTCGGGTGGAGACAACGATCTGTTCCTCCCCGGCCAGGGAGGCGTGCTCATCATCTCTGAGGACGGTGACGCATCCGATCCGGACGATTTCGGGGGACCGTGCCCCACGGGTGCGAGCGCCAACGATGCACCCAGCTATGCCGAGGACGCCGATGACATCACGACGGACTGCACCCTGGTGCTCGACTTCGAGGATTTCGGAGACACGGGTCTGGTGACCGTCACAGATGTGACCCTCGTCGATGTGGAGGAGGATGCGTTTGTGTGGCTGTACCGAGACGGCAACCTCGTTGCGGAGGTGCAGCTCACGCTTGCCGGGGACGGTATGGTCGCCCAGCGGTTTCTCCCCTCGCCCGTGGAAGCGGATTTGATGGTGGTGAAGCTCAACGGCTCGGGTGCGGTCGACGACATCGGATACTCCGAGACGGTGCAGCTCGTCGGCTGACTTCGCAAAGCCGTCGTGTCAAACCCGCTCGATGACGACCGAGACGCCCTGACCCACCCCGATGCACATCGTGGCCAGTCCGTAGCGGGCTCCGTGACGATGCAGCCCGTGGGTGAGCGTCGTGAGGATCCTGGCGCCGGAGGCGCCGAGAGGATGACCCAGAGAGATCGCTCCACCATCGACGTTCACGATCCCATGGTCGAGCCCGAGTTGCTGCATCGACGCCACGGTCTGGGCGGCGAATGCCTCGTTGAGCTCCACCAGGTCGAGATCCGCAGCGGTGAGACCGGCTCGTTCGAGCGCCTTCTCCGAGGCGGGCACCGGTCCGATGCCCATGACGTCGGGATGGACTCCGGCTACGGCCGCAGCAACGACACGTGCCAGTGGCTCGAGGCCGTGCCGGTCGAGACCCGGGCCGGTGGTCAGCAAGAGTGCCGCGGCGCCGTCGTTCATCGGCGAGGAGTTGCCGGCCGTCACGGTCCCGTCTCGCTTGAAAACGGGAGGCAGTGCGGTCAGGGCGTCGAGGCTGGTGTCGGCGCGAGGGCCCTCGTCGCGCTCGACCGTCACCACGGTGCGCCCGCGTGCATCGGCAGGCGCCTCGATGGCTGCGAGCTCGGCGGTGAACCGATCCTCTTTCTGCGCCGCCACGGCCCGTTCGTGTGAGGCAAGCGCGAACGCGTCCTGCTGCTTGCGGGTGATCCCGTACCGCTCCGCCACCACCTCGGCCGTCATCCCCAGCGAGATCGGTGGATAGGTGCGCTCCATCTCCGGGTTGACAAAGCGCCAGCCGAGCACGGAATCGGCCACCTCCGGTGTGCCGGTGGCGAAGGCTTGGTTCGCCTTGAGCTGCACGTACGGTGCCCGGCTCATCGATTCGCTCCCCCCGGCGATCATCACATCGCCCCAACCCGCATACAGCGCGTGGCTGGCCGACACCACCGCTTGGAGTCCCGATCCGCACAGTCGGTTCATGGTGACGCCGCCGGTCTCGACGGGCATTCCGGCGAGCAGCGCCGCCATTCGACCTACGTTGCGGTTGTCCTCTCCCGCCTGGTTGGCGGCGCCCCACACCACATCCTCGACGCCGTCGGGTGCAAGGTGCGGATTGCGCTCCAGCAGCGCCCTGATGACGTGGGCGGCGAGATCGTCGGGACGCACATGCGCAAGCTGACCACCACGGCGACCCATCGGGATGCGCACGGCATCGGCGATGTACACGTCCATCGGAGCTCCTGGGTCGAGGGGCTCATTCTGGCGCACTCGGTCGAAGACGGCGACCGGGAGCCGTACCATTGCTCAACCGGCCCGGCCACCGCAGGACCAAGCATGAGTCGTATCTACCTGTCACCACCCGATGTCGACGAGTCGTCTCGTGAGGCGCTGCTCCGTGCGTTCGATGGGGGTTGGATCGCCCCGCTGGGCCCGGAGGTCGATGCCTTCGAGGCGGAGCTGGCGGCAGTCTGCGATCGCACCGAGGGTGTTGCCCTCTCGTCCGGAACGGCCGGGCTCCATCTGGCGCTCGTGGTTGCCGGCATCGAAGCCGGCGATCGAGTGGCGGTACAGAGCCTCACGTTTGCGGCCACCGCAAATGCGGTGATGTACACCCGTGCGATTCCGGTGTTCATCGACAGCGAAGTGTCGAGCTGGAACATGGATCCCGACCTGCTGGCGGAGGCATGCAAGAGCCACGCCGACGCCGGTGCGCCGATTCGGGCGGCGATCGCGGTCGATCTGTACGGTCAGTGTGCCGACTACCGGCGTATCCGTGAGGTGTGTGAAGAGCACGGCGTGCTGCTCATCGAAGACGCCGCCGAGGCGCTCGGCGCCACGTACCGAGGACGCCCGGCCGGCAGCTTCGGAGACGTTGCAGCGCTCTCGTTCAATGGCAACAAGATCATCACCACGAGTGGTGGGGGAGCGCTGGTGACGGACGACCGGCAGGCGGCTGCTCGGTACCGATTCCTGGCGACACAAGCTCGCGATCCGGCACCGCATTACCAGCATTCGACGCTGGGGTACAACTACCGTCTGAGCAATCTGCTGGCGGCGCTCGGCAGGGCTCAGCTCGCAGATCTGGAGCGGCGCGTCGCTCGCCGTCGCGACCACAACGCCTTCTATCGGGATGCGCTCGAGGATATTGCCGGCATCGAGTTCATGCCCCAACCCGAGGAATGCGTCTCCACGTGCTGGCTCACGGTCTTCACCATCGACCCGGACGTCTGCGGGACCGACCGGGAGACGGTTCGGCTCCACTTGGAGACTCTCGATATCGAAGCGCGTCCGGTGTGGAAACCGATGCATCTGCAGCCGTTCTATGCGGAAGCCGCCATGTTCGGGGGAGCGGTTTCGGAGAGAGTGTTCGCCACAGGCTTGTGCGTCCCCAGCGGCTCGACCCTCACCGATGCGCAGCGGGCGATGATCGCCGACGAGGTTCGGTCGGCGCTGGCCTGATCGGTTCGGGCACAGGCTCGCCCGTGCCCTCCGCCTTGGCTATCAGGTATCCGATTGCCCGCTCGGTGCGCGGATAGCGCTTGACCATCTCCCAGAACGCAGGCGAGTGGTTCGGTTCAGCGAGGTGGGCGAGCTCGTGGACGATCACGTAATCGAGGACCCACCGCGGGAACTGCGCCACCCGATGCGAGATCCGGATCGATCGCGTTTGCACGGTGCACGACCCCCACCGCAGCTGCTGGCGGTGCGACCACGAGATGGTGTCGGGCCGGGGCAAAGCGTAGGTGGTGGCCAGGCGAGACGCACGAGCCTCCACGTCGATGTGGCGACCTGCGGTTTTGCGGCGGATCCGCTCTGTCATCTGCTCGACCCAATAGGCCTCGGTGGCCGCATCGAACGATGCAGGAACGTAGACCCTGAGCGTTCCGTCGATCAGCTTGGCTTCGACCGTCTTCTTGCGGCGAGCGCTCCGTACGACTTCAGTCTTCATGTGGGTCAGCGTACGGCGCAGGTGTGACACGACGAAGCATCGAGTGCGGCAGCTACCGTACCCGCTCCACCGACAACCCTGGGAGCAACTGCATGTCGCGTCCGCCGGATCGCATACTCATGGGACCAGGACCCAGCAACCTCTACCCGCAGGTGCGTGGGGCGATGGGTTCGGAGATGCTGGGTCACCTCGACCCGGATTTCCTGGCGATACTCGACGACACCAACGAACGTCTTCGCCGGATATGGCAGACCGAGAACCGGCTCACCTTCCCGGTGAGCGGGACGGGGTCGGCGGGTATGGAGGCGGCGATCATGAACCTGGCCGGCCCGGGCAAGACGGTCGTCGTGGGCGTGAACGGCGTCTTCGGTGGGCGGATGTGCGAGGTGGCGGCACGCGCCGGCGCCGAGGTGGTGCGGGTGGAGGTGCCCTGGGGACAGCCGGTCACCGCAGCAGCGATGCTGGACGCCCATCCGCAGCCGGACCTGCTGGCCGTCGTGCATGCCGAGACCTCCACGGGCGTGCGCAGTGACGTCGCCGAGCTGGGCGCCGCCAAAGGTGATGCGCTGCTGCTGCTCGACTGCGTTACCTCGCTCGGTGGGATCGAGGTGGCAATCGACGAGTGGGGGGTGGACGTTGCGTACTCCGGAACCCAGAAATGCCTCGGGGTGGCTCCGGGGCTGGCGCCGTTCACGATCAACGACCGGGCGCTGGCCAGAGTGCTGCCGAGGCCACACAGCTGGTACCTCGACTTGAACCTGATCGCCGAGTATGTCGGCAAGTCATCGGCGCGGGCGTACCATCACACGGCACCGATCACCATGATCCAAGGGTTGCACGCCGGTCTCGGCGCCATCCTCGACGAGGGTCTGGCGGCCGTGTGGAGCCGCCACGCCGATGTGGGCGCTGCCCTGCACACCGGGCTCGTCGCTCGAGGCTTCGACTTGTTCGCGGCCGAGGGTCATCGTCTCCCGGAGCTCACCACGGTGGTGGTCCCCGATGGCATCGGTGAAGCATCGGTGCGCAAACGCTTGCTCGACGAGCATGGAATCGAGATCGGCGGCGGTCTGGGTGCGTATGCCGGCAAGGTGTGGCGCATCGGAACCATGGGTCACACGGCGCGAATGCGCAATGTCCATGCCCTCCTCGGTGCGCTCGACCAACTGCTCGACTGAGGATGGGGGATCGCCGCAGGGCGAATGGCGAAGAGACAGGAAGACAGCGATGGCGGGCGCCGGCTCGACCTCCCCTCACGTGACGACAGATCCCCTCATGTCCATCGACACGGCTCCCACTACCGAGAATCTCGAACCCCCTCTATACGGAAGCAACCGCGCCGGGGCCCGTCCTCGCTGTCCCCGCATCCTCACATCTGGGTCTTAGGTTTTCCTGAATGCCGGCTGGGTGGCGGCGTGTCCCTCGGCGGGGAATGGATGCGGGTCGACGTCGAGATCGGCCATCCGCTCGCAATACGCTCGGTAGAGACGGCGCGCCTCCCCATGCCGGCCCGTGGCGGCCATGGCGCTCACCAATCCGAGATGGGCAGGCTCGTCGTACGGGTCACGTTCCAAAACCCGGAGGTGATAGCGGGCTGCGGCATCGTGGTCGCCACGCTCGCTGGTGAGCTCGGCAAGCCTGCGGGCCAGCCGCAGATACAGGCTTCGCGCCTCTTCCCGCAGCGATACCGCCCAGTCGGCGTACGGATCCTCCTCGAGGAAATCTCCGCGATAGGCGGCTTCGATGCGTTCCAGCCGCGCCTCGGATGCGTCCGGGTGTTCCAGGATGTCACGAGCGGCGGAGATGAATCGCTCCACGTCGATCTCGAGTGCTTCGAGCACGAGCGCGACGGATGTCTTGTCTGCTGCGATGTAGTGGTCGGGATCGTGAGTCCTCTCGGGGTCGAAGACGTTGCGGAGCGTCGACAGGGCGACAGAGAGTCGGTTCGCCGTTTTCTGCCCGTCCTCGCCGGGCCACAGCTCTTCGAGCAGCACCTCCCGATGGACCGGTTTGCCCCGCCGGGTCACCAGCAGCTTGCACAAATCCCTTGCCTTCCTCGACTGCCACGCCGAAGCGGGAACCGGCTCGCCGCCGGTGACAACGCGGAAGCCCCCGAGGGTTTCGATGACGACGGCGTTGCGTCGTTCCGCACCGAGACGCTCGACCATCGCCCTCGTCTCGGCGGCGAGATGTCGGGCACCGAGCCTGCCGAACAGAGCCGCCAGCTCATCGAGCTCCTCGATGTCAGCGTGGAGCAGCCGACACCGGGCGAGACGCGACTTGGCGTGCCCGAGGGGGTCGTCGAGGCTGCCCCACAACTCCAGCGCCTCGTCGAGCAGGGGCTTGGCCTCATCGGGCGCAGCAAACGCTTCCAATTCCAGCGCTTCTGCGGTAGCGGCGCGGTCCCGCCGTGCTCTGGCGATGTCACCGGCACGGCGAGCGTTGTCGATCGCCGCCTCGGTGTTGCCCAGCTCCAGCTCGGCCCACCCCAGGGCAAGCAGCGCCGCGGCCGTTCCGAGGCTCGGGCCGTGGTCGGCGGCTCGTTTCGCCAGCAGCCGCGCCGTCGCCGGATCGTCGTCGATGGTGACCTTGGCCAGACCGACGAGCGCCGGGATGAGCGCCTGTGTGTCTGAGTTCGCCTCCGCGATGGCAAGCGCCTGCTCGTGAGCGGATCGCGCCAGCGACCGGACTCCCCGTGCGGTTCGACTCTCGCCAAATGCATTCAATGCATAGGCGACATGCCGGGAACGGGTTCGTTCCCACTCGCTGTGGGCTGCGGCGAAATCGGCGTCTGCCGCCTCCAACCGCCCCAGCCGCGACAGCGCTTGACCGCGATTGAGTAGCGCCATTGCCTTGAATGGCACGATGTCGCCGAGCTCGGCGAGCGTCAGCGCCTGGTCGCTCTCCGCGATCGATTCGAGATAGTGCCCCTCCTCCAGATGGTGGCTGGCGCGATTGACATGGATTCGCACCTGCTGCAAGACGTCGTCGGCCCGTTTGGCGTGATCCAGAGCAGCGATGTAGTGCGCCTCGTTGCCGTGGCGGTCTCCGTCCACAGCTGCAACCATCGCCAGCACCGTGTGCGCCACCGCCAGGGCGCGGTCATCGCCAACCCGCTGAGCTGTTGCCAATGATTCATTTGCCAACGAACGGCAGTGAGCGGTCTCCGCAGTGATCCAGGCGGCCGACGCCCACCAGCCGAGCAGGATGGCGGTATCGGCGTCCTGGGCCGTGATGTCCGCACGCCGGTACACCTCAGTCGCAGTGTGGGGATCTCCTCGCAGGAGGTGGATCAGACCCATGCGCCAGGCCAGGTCGGCCGGGATGCTGGCGGCGCCGCCGTCCAATCCCTCATAGATCGCCAGGGCCGCATCCCAATCGCCCGTGGTGTGCAGCACGTTGGCTTTCAGTCGCAAGAGCGCCGGTGTGAGGTCTTTCTCGTCGACCGTCCGCAGCGCTGCCAGCACAGCTGCGGCTCCTCCCGAGTCGGCGATCTGCTCCCCGTGCTCGAGACAGATGGCAGCGGCCAGCTCGGTTGCCCCCCGTCGGGTGGCGAGCTCCAGCGCCCGGCGGTGCATTCCGTGATCGCAGAACCAGTGGGCGGCACGTTCGAGCGCACCCAACCGCTCTGTCGCCTCGAGGGGAGCGTCTGAGGCGAGAAAGTCCGCCACGAGTGGCGGCACGCTGATGTCTGGTCCGCTGGCCACACACAATCCGCGCCGCTGCAGTCCCGCCAGCAGAGTCTCTTCTCCTCCACACACGTCGAGCACGAGCGCATCGGGAGCCGCCCCGATCGCCGCCAGCGTGCGCAGCATCTCTCTGGCCGGAGGAGGCTCGCTGTCGATGACCTCATCGGCCAGATAGGCGAACAACGTACCCCCGGGTCGGCGCGCCCGTTCCAGCACGCGGAGTCGATCGTCGACTGGGCTGCCGCGGAGCGCCTCGACGGTGAGCCGGACCGCCGCGGGCCAGCCCCCGGTCGTTGCATGGATCTCGTCGACGTAGCCGGCCACCTCCGGAGCCGTGGCGGCAACGAACCGAGTCGTCTCGTCGAAGGTGAAGCGAAGGTCGGCAGCCGTCAGCTCGAGCAGCTGGCCGCGACCGCGGAGTCTGGCGATTCGTACAGGAGGTTCGCTACGGCCTGCCAGCACGATCCCGAGGCTCTGCGGAGCCTGCAGCACCAGAGATTGGAGAAAGCGAGCCGACTCACCCGTGCGAAGTTCATCGACATCGTCGAAGAAGAGACGGATCGGACGTTGCATCAGCGGCGCTGCTGCGGCGATCAGCTCGGACGCCACCGCCGGGCCGCTCATCGACTCGACCCCTGTCGTTCGCGGTTGCAGACCGGGAATCCAGGCGCGCAGCGCGTTCGTCACCGTGGTGGCGAACACACCGAGGTTGCCGTGCCCCTCTGTGCACGTCACAAAGCCCGTCGGCGCCTGCTCGCGCCATACCCCGAGCAGGGTCGTCTTGCCGTAGCCGGCACCGGCAGAGATCAGGCAGAGCCGTCGCTCGCCGAGAAGGCGGTGCAGCTCCTCGAGGCGGGGTCTCGCCACGATGGTCAACGGCGTTGCGATTGGATGGCTCATCGGAGACGGCAGCAATGCTATCCGTCCCGCGTCGCTCTTCGTTCAGCGGTCCTTCATCGCGCCGGTCTGAAGGGAGCTACCCGATGCCTGCAACGCCGCCTCGACGGCGCGAGGCAGCTCATCGAGACTGTGGAAATAGAGAACAGAGCCCGACGTCACGTGTTCGATGCGCCCGGGACGGTTGGAACCGGTGCTCGGGTAGATGCGAACGACAAAAGTATCCACGATCCCGACCTCCCTCGCACCTGCGGCCAGACGCACGCTGCGCTCGTGTCGCCAATGTGCGTCATGGAGCTGAGGGTTGGCTGAAGGTCAGACAGGCCTGGTGGGGGAGCCTCAGCTCACCACTTCGCGGAGGCGAAGGCGCCGAGCACATCCTGGCCGATCGTGGTGATCACGACCATGGATACGGTTGCGATGAGCGCAAGCATGATGGCGTACTCCACCATGGTGGCGCCGCGTTCGCCGTGGGTGTCGGGAACTGACATGGCTGGTATCCGTCCTTTCATCATGAAGCTAAGACGCGGGCGGTGACGCGTCATCATCACTTTCGATGAAATCGCTCGTGCGGTCGGTCGCGATAGGACCGCTCCAGGGGGGGTTGACACGTGCGGTACGTTCTCAAGAGTGGTAGTGAGCGCCGGGGGGTGGCGGATGTTCCTGTGGACCGACGACATGGCCCGGCTGGTAGCCGGTTGCGGTGTGGCCATCGATGGCCCGCTTGCCGTTGAGCTGGAGCGCTGGCGATCCAAACCCTGGGCATTTCGTGCCGATGAGGACGCTACGCCTCTGGCCACTGCACTTCGTCTGCTCGGTCTGGCGTCGGCGGCGGCCGAGCTCGACGGGACGCCGCCGTCGCGTGCCTGCGGTTGCCAGGCGGTCGGCGACCGCTGACCCGCACCGCATCGCAGGTCCTCTGAGAGATGCCACTCCCCGCCGTCGTCATCCACAACGGGCCGCTTCCTCGTAGACGAGATGAATCGTCGAGAGGAGAAACATGTCTGCCCCCCCTGTTGCAGACCCGACCACCACCGGACTGATCGCATCGCTCGATCAGTTCCATCGCACCAAGCTGGTGTTTCTCGCAGCTGCGTTCGCATCGTTCCTGCTGTCGGTCGGCCTGTGGTTCTTCGTGGACCGCGAGCTGGGCCTGTTCGTCGGGCTGTGGGTCCCTGCCATTCACTCGCTTGGGACCTTGGTCCTGACCGGAGAGCGGTCATGAGCGAAGTCGCCATCTTCAGCATCGGATCTGTGATGTTCGTAGCGACCACGTGGGCCACGATCTCATTCGGGATGTCGCGCATGCACGAGCTGCGGCATCGCGACGTCGAGGCTTCTGGAGGTCGCATCCAGCTGCGGGAGAGCGGTCTGACCGAGCTGCACAGTGTGAATCCGCCGGTCGACCCGGACGCGACGCCGACATCCACGGGCGGCCCGACGACGTTCTCGGTGTGAGATCCGCCACTATGCGACAGGTGACGAGATGACCGATGACCGGCAACCGACAAAGGACACGGTTGTCGGTCTCAGCGGCGCCAGGGTCCTCGTTCTCGGCGGGTCCGGCGTGCTCGGCAGCGCTCTGGCTCGACGGCTCCATGCGAGCGGTGCTGCTGTGGTTCTCGCCGGACGCGATGCCGAGCGGCTGCAGAGGCGCGCCACCGAGATATCGAGCGAGGTGCGCTCGGTGCAGTTCGACCTGACCGTGCCCGCACATGCGGCGCACGTCGTCGAGACGGCGGTTGCCATGCTGGGCGGGCTCGACGGAGTGATCAACGCCGCTGGCGTCGTGGCGTTCGGCCCGCTCGCCGAGCTCGACGATGCCGTGCTCGATGAGTTGGTCGCCACCGACCTGGTCGGACCACTTCGCGTCATCCGGCACGCATTGCCCCACTTGGAGGGCGGCTTTGTCGTCAACGTGACGGGTGTCGTTGCCGAGACGCCTATTCCCGGGATGGTTGCATACTCGGCCGTCAAGGCGGCCCTGAGCGCCGCAACCCGGGCGCTGGCGAAAGAAGTGCGTCGCAAGCGGATCCACGTGCTCGATGTGCGGCCGCCACACACGGAAACCGGGCTGGCGAGCCGTCCGCTAGCCGGTTCGGCCCCGGCGATGCCACGCGGCCTCGATCCCGGCGACGTTGCCGATGCGATACTCGCCGCCCTCACAGCAGGAGATTGTGAGCTGGCGGCATCACAATTCGAGTGAGCGTGTCCCCGTTACTGGCGATCCACGCCGCGGCAACCTGGTTCATGGTGGGCATGATCTGGATGGTCCAAATCGTGCACTACCCCCTGTTCGCCCTGCTGCCCAAGAGCGATTTCGTCGCCTATGCGCGGGGTCACACGAAAAGTATGGGTCGTCTGCTGGCGCTCCCTGCGGGCACCGAGGTGGTGTCTGCGCTGCTTCTCGTTTGGATGGTCCCGGACGGTGTGACGATGAGTGTGGTCATCCTCGCCGGATTGGTGCTGGCTGTGTTGTGGATCGGGACCGGGTTGGTGCAGGCGCCCATCCACGGCCGACTGGTCGACCGGCACGACTCGCGCCTCATCGACCGTCTCGTGACCAGCAACTGGTGGAGGACTGCAGGCTGGTCGTTGCGGGGCGCCCTGGTGACCTCGATGGTGCTGTGACTCGGGTCAGCCTCGGACGATCTTGGGCCATCCCACCGAAACCGTCACGCCGGGGGAGTACATCACGTGGGCGTCGGCAACGGGGGCCGGTAGTCCGGTGGCGGCGACGAGACCGTCGTCGACGCGCGTCGCCCGGGCATGATGTAACGGCCACACCTCATGCTCCACGTCGCCTGCGAGGAGTCTTTTCCCGAGCTTGGTGTAGAGCCGCCAGCGAGCGGAGAGGAAGTGCTCGAAAGCGGTCGGCTCTTCGAGCGCCTGGCCGATCTCCACGGAGATGGTCGAAGTAGCTCCTGGCGAGGCCGGCCAGCGTCGCACACACGTGTACCGCACGCTCTGGTTGCGCTCTACCACGGCCATCTTGCTCCACATGTACGGCAGGCGGTAGATCAGCCGTGCCACCAGCACCGGGAGGAGACGGTTGATGTCGAGCGAGTGGAACCACACGCCGGGTCCGTGCGGGCCCACCACATACGTGCGCACGTTGGTTTCGGGAAATGTGCCCAGGTACGGGATCGGCGGCATCCGCGGCAACGCAATGTCCACCATGTGAAAGGGGATCAGTCCCACCCAGGCCATGCCATCGAAGAGATCGACTTCGAGCCCATCCGGCAGTGTCGCTTGAACCTGCTCGGGGGGATATGGCCAGTGCAGGTACGTCAGGGATCGCCACTGCTGGATCATCACCGGATGCTCGATGTGGTGGGGCGGTCGTCCCGGGTGGATGGGAGTGGTCATCACCGTCCTATCGTCGGCCGTCACGCTATCGGGAGTCGTTGGTTGTGAGAACTCGTACGGGACACGTGTCATGACGCGAACCACCGTGTGGGTCTTCGGTGATCAGCTCAATCGTGGGATCGGCGCCCTCGACTCGACCGAGCCGGCTCAGGATCGGGTCCTCATGGTCGAGAGCGCAGCGATGGTGAACCGCCCCGGCTTTCATCGGCAGCGCCTGCACCTGGTGATGACCGCGATGCGACGATTCGCCGATGAGTTGCGCACTGCGGGATACGAGGTCGATTATCGGAAGGCGGCAACGCTACGCCGCGGGTTGGAAGCTCACCGTGAGGAGTTCAGCCCCGACCGGGTGGTGGCCACCGAGCCGAACTCTCGGGAGGTTGCTGCGCTCGTCTCTGCGCTCGACATCGAGCTCACGCGGTCCAACCAGTTTCTCTGCCACCGTGACGACTTTGCAGATTGGGTCGGGGATCGGACCACGCTGCGCATGGAGGACTTCTATCGGTGGCAGCGCAGACGACTCGGCTATCTGATGGATGGCGATCATCCCGCGGGGGGGCGATGGAACTACGACGAGGACAACCGCGAGCCCTCGCCGGCCGACGGAGGAACCTGGCCGGAGCCGGTGCGGAGCCGGCTGGACGAGCTCGACGCGACGGTTCTCGCCGAGCTACCCGACGAAGCTCCGGGTGCCGACCCGGTGGGATGGTGGGCGACCTCGCGACGGGCCGCCCTGGCACGCCTGCGTCATTTCGTCTCCGAAGTGCTCCCGATCTTCGGACCGTACGAAGATGCCATGCTCGCGGACAACTGGCATCTGGCTCATTCTCTGTTGAGCCCGTATCTCAACCTCGGCCTGATCGGGCCCGAGGAGGTGTGTGACGAGGTCGAGGCGGCGTACCGGGCCGGCGACGTCCCGATCAATTCGGCGGAGGGTGTCATCCGGCAGATCATCGGATGGCGAGAGTTCGTCTGGGGCATCTATTGGATGTGGCCCGAGCAGTATGACGCCAATGTCCTCGACCACGCCCGCAAGCTGCCGCCGGTGTGGGAAGGCACGGCCACCACTGATATACGGTGTGTCGCGATCGCGCTCGACGGTCTGGAAGAGCGCGCCTGGATCCATCACATCCAGCGACTGATGGTGCTGGCGAACTTCGCCAACCTGTACGGCATGGATCCCCGGCTGGTTCGGGATTGGATGCGGGCACGTTATGTCGACGGTGGCAACTGGGTCATGGGTCCCAACGTCATGGGCATGGGACTGTGGGCAGACGGTGGGAGGATGAGCACCAAGCCGTATGTCTCAGGTGGCGCCTACATCAATCGCATGAGCGACTACTGCTCCGGGTGCCGATTCGACCCGAAGAAGCGCACCGGCGAGGACGCCTGTCCGTTCACCACGCTGTACTGGGACTTTCTCGCCCGCAACGAGGAGACACTCGGCGAAAACGCCAGAATGGCACGGCAGTATCACACTTTGCACCGGCTGTCGGACGTCGATGCGGTGCGTGAGCGCGCTGCGGAGGTGATGGCAGCCATCGCCGACGGCAGGCTGTGATGCGGAGCCGGAGCCACCGGGTGGGCGAACTGTTGGAACGACTCGGAGCCCCGCTAAGATCCCCGGGTTCGTTCTGCTCGCCTCACCGGCACCGGCACGAGATGGCTCTCCATACGAGCTGCGCCGGCCCGTCCCTCCTCATCCCCAGAGAGCCTTCCGTCCCCCAGAAAGATTCGCATGACCGGAAACGCCACGTTCACCCACACCGACACCGCACTGCTCTCGGTGGCTGCCGCCGAAGCGCCGATCGTGGTCACATCAAAGGAATTCGATGAGCGGCTCGCCGAGACGTACGCCCGGCTTGGTGCTCAATCCGGGCTGCTGGAGTCGCTGGCCGGCATCAAGGAGCGCCGCTGGTGGCCCGAGGGCGTGAGCTTCGTGGATGCGGCGGCACTCGCCGGTCGCAAGGCCATCGACGCTGCCGGTATCGATCCGGAGCGGATCGGGCTGCTCATCGACACATCCGTGTGCCGTGAGCGCCTCGAGCCCTCGTCGTCCGTCAGTGTGCATCAGGCGCTCGAGCTGCCGAGCTCGTGCATCAACTTCGATCTCTCCAATGCATGTCTGGGCTTCATGAATGCGATGCAGATCGCAGGCAACATGATCGACAGCGGGCAGATCGAGTACGCCTTGATCGTCGATGGGGAGGGCAGCCGCTACACCCAGGAGCGCACGTTGCAGCGGCTGGCGAGGCCCGAGACCGAGATCGGTGATCTGTTCGCCGAGTTTGCCACGCTCACGCTCGGGTCGGGTGGCGCCGGCGCGGTGCTGGGGTCATACGAGCGCCACCCGGAGGGACACGAGGTGCTCGGTGGCATCGCTCGGGCCGATACCAGTCATCACAAGCTGTGTGTGGGGACGATCGAGCAGATGCGCACAGACTCGCGTGGCCTGCTCGATGCCGGCATCCTGCTGGCGAAGACGGCGTGGGTCGATGCAGAGGACTTCGGCTGGCTCGACATGGATCGCTACATCATCCATCAGGTCTCGGCGGTGCACACCACCATGATGTGCCAGAACCTCGGCATCGACATGGACAAGGTGCCCCTCACCTTCCCGACCCTGGGGAATGTCGGCCCGGCATCGGTGCCGATCACTCTGGCCGGTGCGCAAGAGACGCTGCAGCCGGGCGATCGCGTGCTGTGCTTGGGCATCGGATCGGGTATCAACGCCTCCGCAACCGAGATCCGGTGGTAATACCCGGTTCATCCGCTGCAGCCGAACTTCCCCCGGACGATCTCCCGGGTCTCGCCCCCGAGTGGTCACGTCTCGTCACCGTTGCAGACGGAGTCACCTGGCACGTGCTCGATACCGCACCGGTCGATCCGGAGCGGACCATCCTCTGTGTGCATGGCAACCCGACCTGGTCGTATCTGTGGCGCGATCTACTGGCGGCGGCACCGACCGACGTCCGGGTGGTTGCCGTCGACCAACTCGAGATGGGGTTCTCGGAACGAACCGGCCGGCGGCGGCGGCTGGCCGATCGGATAGACGATCTGTCTGCGCTCACCGCTGCGCTCGGAATCGAAGGTCGGGTTGTCACGGTGGGGCACGACTGGGGCGGACCCGTCTCGGTTGGCTGGGCAGTGCAGCACGTGGCGCAGCTCGAGGGCATCGTGCTGATGAACACCGCCGTGGACCAACCGGAGCCGACACCCGGGGCGACCCTGCTGCGACTGGCCCAGGCCGCCCCGCTGCGGCGGCTGCTGTGTCAGCGCACTCCGTGGTTCGTGAGAGGAGCGACGGCGCTGTCACGGCCTCGACCCGCTGCCGCCGTTCGCCGCGGGTATGAGTCGCCCTATCTGGCGGCGCACCGGCGGAAGGGAATCGCCGACTTCGTGGCGGACATCCCGTTCCGTTCCGATCATCCGACCGCGGCGACACTGGCCGAGATCGCCGCCTTCATACCACAGCTCGCCGATGTCCCGGCCCTGCTGGTGTGGGGAGGCAAGGATCCGATCTTCAACGACGTGTATCTCCGCGATCTGCAGCGGCGGTTTCCCGCGGCCGTGACCCACCGCTTGGCCGGCGCCGGCCACCTCGTACCCGAGGACGCAGACGTGGCCGGCGTCGTGCTGCGCTGGATGGAAGAGTTGCCCGACCGACGCACCCGTCCCGTGGACGAGGGTCACGGCATCCCGGCCTCTGCCCACTCCGCAACGGGTCAGCGACGTCGGGTGTGGCTTGCGTTGCAGGAGCGGGCCGAGGACGAGGACCTGGCCATCGCCGAGATCGCCGATGGCGAGGTACGCCGGGCGAGCTTCGCCGAGCTGGAGCGCAGGGTCACCGAAGTCGCTGCGGGTTTGCTCAGCCACGGGGTGTGCCCCGGTGACCGTGTTGCCCTGCTCGTGGAGCCGGGCATCGATCTGGCGGCTGCGCTGCACGCGGTGTGGCGCGTTGGTGGGGTAGCCGTCTTCGTCGATGCTGGTCTGGGCGGGCGCGGTATCTCGTCAGCGCTGGCAAGTGCGGCACCACGATTCCTCATCGGCGGGGTGAAGGCTCTGGCAGCGGCGACCGCGATGCGGTGGCCGGGTGAGCGCATCAGCGTCACCGAGCTGGCGGCTCCGCTGCGTCGCACGTTGCGCAGTGCCGCCAGTCTGACCGGGTTGCGTGACGCCGACGTGGGGCCGTTGCCGCTTCCCGCACCCGACGATATAGCCGCAGTTGCGTTCACCTCAGGGGCCACCGGTCCGGCAAAGGGAGTGAGGTACAAGCATCGCCAGGTGGAGGCGCAGCGCGACGCCCTGATGCAGCTCTACGGGATCCAGCCTTCCGACCGGCTTGTCGCCGCCTTCGCACCTTTCGCCCTCTACGGGCCGCTCATGGGTATCGCCTCGATCGTGCCCGACATGGACATCACGGCACCGGCCACACTGACCGCCACGAAGCTCGCCGAGGCCGTGAGTGCGATCGACGCCACGCTGGTGTTCGCATCACCCGCAGCACTCCGCAACGTGGTGGCCACGGCCGGCGAAGTGACGCTCGATCAGCGAGCTGCTTTGCACCGGGTGCGGCTGGTGCTGTCCGCGGGAGCCCCGGTCGACCGCAGCCTGTTGCGGTCGGTCCGCAGGGTGTTGCCGGCGGCCCGGATCCACACCCCCTATGGGATGACGGAAGTGCTCCCGGTGGCCGACGTGTCGCTGGAGGAACTCGAGCAGCTGGAAGCGGGTCGCGGGGTGTGTGTCGGCAGACCCGTCGACGGCGTCGACCTGGCGATCGCACCCCTCGACGCACCAGGCACCGGCGGTGTCGAGCTGGTGACGGATCCGGATGTCACCGGGGAGGTCTGTGTGCGGGCCGAGCACATGCGGGACGGCTACGACCAGCTGTGGGCGACCGAGCTGGCGGCGTCGTCGCCTCCGGGCTGGCATCGCACCGGCGACGTTGGGCATCTCGACGCTCACGGGCGGCTGTGGATCGAAGGACGGCTGGCCCACGTCGTCACAACTGCGGCCGGCCCGGTGACGCCGGTGCCCATCGAGCAAACGATCAACGCGCAGGACGAGGTGATGCGCTCTGCGGTCGTTGGGGTGGGTCCATCCGGTGCCCAAGTGGTTGCGGTCGTGGTCGAGCCGGCCATGCCGGTGCGGGTGAGCGGACTGGCCGATCTCGACCTGGCCGATGCGATTCGTGGCGAGACCGAGGTCGATGTGGCCGCAGTTCTCGTTGTTCCGGAGTTGCCGGTCGACATCAGACACAACTCGAAGATCGATCGCATCGCGTTGGCCTCGTGGGCGAGCGAGGTGTGCGCCGGGCTTCGGAGTGCAGCGCCATGAAGGTGCTGGTGACGGGAGCTACCGGACTACTCGGGCGCACCACCGCCGAGCGGCTGCTGGCGCGGGGTGACGATGTGCGTGTCATGCAGCGCCGTCCGAGCGCTCTGCGATGCGACGAGACACTGGGCGACATCACCGACGTAGCTGCGGTGCGGCATGCCGTCACTGGCTGCGACGCCGTGATCCACCTGGCCGCTCGCGTCGGTGTGGTCGGTGGCTGGGATGAGTTCGAGGCGGTCAACGTCATCGGCACGATGAACCTGCTCGAAGCAGCAGCGATCACAGGGGCCGGCCGCTTCGTGCATGTCTCGTCTCCTTCGGTGGCCCATCACGGCGACGCTCTGGTCGGCGCACCAGCCACCCCGGCCGCACCCGATCGCGTTCGCGGGCACTACGCCCGAAGCAAAGCTCTGGCCGAGCTGTCTGCGCTCGAGGCGGCGGGTCAGGCGATGGCGGTTGCGGTGATCCGGCCTCACTTGGTATGGGGGCCGGGTGACACGCAGCTCGTGGGGAGGATCGTCGCTCGCGCCCGACAGGGGCGGTTGGCAACGGTGGGTTCCGGTATGGCGTTGATCGACACGACCTACATCACCAACGCTGCCTCCGCACTCGTCGCTGCGCTCGACCGCGCCCCGGCCATCGATGGTGAGCCGCTCGTGGTCAGCAACGCCCAGCCCCGGCCTGTCGCCGAGATGGTGGCACGCATCCTGCGCGCCGCAGGTGTGCCACCGCCGAGCATTCGCATACCTGCTGCGATGGCCCGAGCGGCCGGTGCCGCCATCGAGCAGGTATGGCTGCGAACCGGCCGTCGCGGAGAGCCTCCGTTGACGGCTTTCCTGGCCGAACAGCTCAGTACCGCCCACTGGTTCGACCAGCGGCGCACCCAGCAGGCGCTCGGGTGGTTCCCCGAGGTGAGTCTGGACGATGGTTTTGCCGAGCTCGCCGCCTGGTTCGCAGCAAATCGCGACCCTGCGGCGACCACAATGGCCGGTGCCGGCTGATCGGCAGGAGCCGGACTCGCTACGCTGCTCGATTGATTCCGTGCCGCCGATCCGTGCAACGAGATTCCGATGACCTCGACCCAGCTCGGCCATCCTCCGGCGCAACTGGCGTTCCACGTGGACGATGTCGGCTGCTCCCACGCGAGCAACGTGGCCATGGAGGAGGTGTGGGACGCTGGGCTCGTCATGTCGGGTTCGACGATCGTGCCGAGTGGCTGGTTCGCCGAAACGGCTGCGCTGTGCCGCCGACGACCGGACCTCGACATGGGCGTCCACCTCGCGCTCACGAGCGAATCCGCGGCCTTCCGGTGGCGACCCCTCACATCGATCCCCGGACTCGCCGACGAGGACGGATTCATGTGGACCACTGTCGACGAGGTGCGGGTGAATGTGTCGGCGGAAGCGGCCGACGTGGAGCTGCGACGCCAGCTCGACACCGCCCTGGATGCGGGTATCACGGTGACCCATCTCGATCACCACATGGGTGCTGCTCTGGTTCCCGAGCTGGCTGAGGTCACCGTTTCGATCGCTGTCGAATACGAGATCCCCACACTCTTCCCTGCGGACGTCGCCGGTTATGTGAACGACGTCAACTGGGACGACTCCGATCTCTCCGCCCTGCACCATGCCAGAGCACGGCTCGAAGACGCCGGGCTTGCCTTTGCCGATCGCTTTTGGATGGGGCTGAGTTATCGAGATGAAGAGTGTCCCGTCGTGTTCCGCAGGCTGGTGAGCGAGGCGGAACCGGGCTTCACCTACGTCTCGCTGCATTGTGCGGCCCGGGGCGACATCGAGGCGGTCCATCCCCGGGATGCTTGGTGGCGTGTGGCCGAATACCGGTTGTTCACCGAGCGGACGTTCGTCGAGTGGGTCGGTGGTCAAGCAGTCGAGTTGTTGGGAATGCGGGAGCTGTCGGGTTGAGGCGCCGGAAAACCGGCGAAGGGCGCACCCTGGTGTCGGGGATGCGCCCTTCGGTAGTGCACCGAGTTGGTAGCGGTGCTCCTAGAACAGCAGCTTGACGGCCTCCACGACGTCCTGCACGCCTCGATCCATGATCGTGAGCATGCCGACTGCCACCGCAGCGAGTACAGCCGCCACGAGGGCGTACTCGACTCGGACCTCACCGTCCTCCCCCGAGAGACGGCGCTGCTGGTTCGTTGGATCTGAGGCCGTGAGGCCCTGGAAAGTTTCCCCCATGTTTAAGTCCCCCTTAGGGGGCAATTATATCGCAACGGGGATGTTGATCAAGAAAAAGCGGCGCCAGAATCAGCAGAATTGGATCAAATAGGTCGACAGACCTAGATCATCGACAGATTTGGTGCATTGTGTGCACCCCACCGTCCAGGCGCGCCAGCAAGCGGGCGATGTGACACCTCGTCTAGCCAGTAAAAACGCGGTGAAACCTAAGGCGATTTAGCTCAAATGTATGATCTGAAGACGCTCTGTTTGGGAAAGGTACTCTCAGCGATCCTGCCGCACAGTTGCCGGCCGCCAGAAGGTCACCAGTAAGCCCGCAGCGCTCGCAACGCCGACAGCAACCCCCGCCACGCCCACCCAGCCGTCGAGGTCGTCGGCGATTCCGAGCACGTGGTCGAGGGAGATCTCGCCGGGTCCGGCGATCGCCAGTGCCGCCGCAGTGAAGACGAGCGTGAACACGTACTCCCAGCCCTCGTCGGGTCGTGCGGTCACCCAGAAGCCAGCCTTGCGGTGTACGACCCAGAAGGCGACGGTCATCACCCCGACGAGAGCGGCGACTCCGAGCGTCGTGAACAGACCCAGGATGAGGAAGGCGCCCACCGCTATCTCGCTGGCGGTCGACATGAACCAGTTGAATTCGGCGTTCCGGAATCCGATGCTGGCGAACCAGTTGCTCGTCTTCTGCCTCCCGCGAGCGTGTTTGATCCCGTGTGCGAGAAAGATGCCGCCCAGTCCCACTCGAAGTATCAGCATCGCTACGTCGAGCATCGGCATCGACCTCCCCAAGAAAACTGTCGTCTTCGAGCGCAACAGCGGCCAATCGGAGGTTATGCCGGGAAGATGGTCACCTGCGACGAGGTTGCTTCGGGTGGGAAGGAGTAGAGCATGCTGTCACCATTGCCCGCCGATTTCGAACCCACCCGAGCGACCCTCCATGCCTATGCGCTGGCGGCGAGCGTGATTCCACGTGCCCACGCCACACCACACGAGAAGTGGTGGCACGTGGCTCTGCGGGTCGGTCCCGAGGGCTGGACCACGGAGCGTATCCGGCTCCCCGGAGGCGGCTCGCTGACGTTGCGCATCGACGTCGCCGACCACACGCTCGTCGTCGACACGGCGGACGAGCGCACGTCGAGAATCTCCCTCGAGGCCGGGCTCACCGGTTCGCAGTTTGGTGATCGACTCATCGCGGCCGTCGCCGAGCTCGGGTTCACCGGTGAGTATGCCCGTGACAAGTTCGAGAGCGATGAGCCACGGGTGTACGACCCGAACGTGGCGACCTCGTTTGCATCCACCCTCAACGACGTGGCAGCTGTCTTCGAGAAGCACCGCAGTGGTCTTTCCGGCGATGTCGGGCACCCCCATCTGTGGCCGCACGGATTCGATTTCGCCATGGAATGGTTCGGGACCCGTGTCGAGCGGCATGAGGAGCACGGCGAGCTCCAGGAGTTCCCAGCGCAGCTCAACCTGGGTTTCTACCCGGGCGGCCGGGCGTACTTCTACTCGAATCCGTGGCCGTTCGATGCGGACGAGTTCCTCGGTCACGAGCTTCCTCATGACGCCGAATGGCACACCGAGGGATGGGAGGGCTCGATCTACCACTACGACCTGCTCGCCGGCGACGAGGACGGAGAACGCAAACTCGCCGAATATGCTCGTGCGGTGTTCGACATCGCATCGCCGACGTTGATGGCGAAGTGATCGTCCCTGCGGATTGCTGGTTCAGCCGGCGATGCTGTTGAGGAAGACGTCGACGAGTTCATCTGCGGGAGCAGTGCTACGGCGGGCGACGACGATGTCTCGCTCACCCAGCGCGGATCCGATCCTCGTCAACGGAGTCGGCCCTGCTTCGGCGATGCCGGCCGGGAGAACGGTCCAACCGGCACCGAGACGGGCGAGCTGGGCGAGGACGGACGGGTTTCCGCTCTCGGTCTCCACAAGCGGGGTGATACCGGAGGCGGCGAGCGCTCGATCGATCACGCTGCGGGTGTGGGATGCCTCTGGATAGAGCAGCCAACGATCAACGGCGGCGAGCGAGTCCACCGGCTCGCCGTACACGAACAGCGGTTCTGTCGTGAGTGGCCTGGTCTCGAAACCCGGTGCCGGGGCGACGACCACCGCCAGATCGATGGTGTGGCGGTCGAGAGCATCGAGCAGATCGCCCGACCCGGCAATGGTGATCCGCAGCGTCACGTCGGGGTGTGCGCTGCGGAAGGCTGCGATCGCCTCGGCCTTGAGATAGAGAGCCACCGCGTCTATCAGCCCGACCGACAGCACCCCGCCGGAGCCGGTTCGACGAGCGTTGACGGCGGATTCGGTCCGACCCGTGGCCGACACGACGAGCGCAGCGAGCGCGGCGAGCTCCAAACCGACTGGCGTGAGCACCTTCGTCCGCCCGCTGCGCTCGAACAGTGGCATCCCCACGGCCGCTTCCAGACGGGCGAGACCTTGAGAGAGCGCCGGTTGGGACACGTCCAAGGCATCGGCGGCATCTCCGAAATGGCCCAGCCGGGCGACGGCATCGAGATAGGCGAAGTGACGGATTCGCACGGTGTCGAGATTCATAACGAAAAACTATCAAATTTGACGCGTTGAGCGATGAGACATTATCGGAGCCGGCGCCTACCGTCGCCTCATGACCACAGAAACTGCCACCGGAAAGCTGGGTGTCGCCGTCGTCGGGCTCGGCGCCACCACGTCGACACTGCTCGCCGGCCTCTCTCTCGTCCGGCGCGGCCACGCCGCCCCCGTCGGCTCGCTCGCCGAGTTGGGGCACGTCGATGACCTGCCGATCCGCGACGTCGTCGATCTCGCTGCGCTCGATTCGCTGGAGTTCATGGCATGGGATCCGTATGCGACCACGGCGCTGGCAGCCGCACGCACCGCAGGTGTGCTCGACGCCGCCATGCTGCAGCAGACGGCCGATGACCTCTTCGGTGTGGAGAGCACTCCGGCGGTGTTCGATCCGCGCTGGGTGAGCCGGCTCACCGCCGTCGACAACGTGAAACGGATCAGCAACAAGATGGAGCAGGCCGAGGCGATCATCGCGGACCTCGAGCACTTCAAGCAGCGTTGCGATCGGGCAGTCGTTCTGTGGTCGGCGAGCACCGAGGCGTACCGTCCGGGCAGCGAATCCCACCTCGAACTCGGTGCATTCGAGCGTGGACTCAAGCAGGACGATCCGGCGATCTCGCCGTCCCAGATCTACGCCTATGCCGCCATCCGGTCGGGCTGCGCCTACATCAATGGCGCGCCCAACGTGTCGTCCGAAATCCCGGCGCTCGTCGAGCTGGCGGAGCGAGAACGGGTGGCCCTCGTCGGAAAGGACTACAAGACCGGCCAGACGCTCCTGAAGACGATCATTGCTCCGGGCTTGAGAAGCCGCCGTCTCGGGGTCCGAGGTTGGTTCTCCACGAACATCCTCGGCAATCGTGACGGCCTGGTGCTCGACGAGCCGGAGAACTTCCGCTCCAAGGAAGTCACCAAGCTGGGTGTGCTCGAAGACCTGCTCCGACCCGCAGACCATCCGGAGCTCTACGGCCGGATCGATCACATGGTGCGCATCAACTACTACCCGCCAAAGGGCGACGACAAGGAAGGCTGGGACCACATCGACCTGTTCGGGTGGTTGGGTTACCCGATGCAGCTCAAGATCGACTTCTTGTGCCGGGATTCGATCCTCGCTGCCCCCGTGATGCTCGATCTCGTCCTGTTCACCGATCTGGCCATGCGTGGCGGCCGCCACGGCATCCAGGATTGGCTCAGCTTCTACGTGAAAGAGCCACTTGCGCCACCGGGGACTGTTCCGGTCCATGCACTCCACGAGCAGGAGCAGATGCTGTTTGCGGGGCTGCGGAGCCTGGCCGCACCGGCTACTTGATGCCCGAGGTCGCCACGTTCTCGACGAAGTAGCGCTGCGCAAACACGAACACGACGAACGGGATGATCACCGACAGGACGATCGCAGCGAAGATGAGGTTGGGCCCTTCACCCGCCTGACCACCGAGCGTCAGCAGTGCGATGGTGAGGACGAAGTCCTCCGAGTTCGCTCCATTGATCGATACCAGTGGCCAGATGAAGGAGTTCCACGCATAGAGGAACATGAACGTCGCCAGGGTTGCGATCGCCGGCCACGACAGCGGCACGAAAATCGACCACAGGATCTTCCATCGGCTTGCGCCGTCGATGTAGGCGGCCTCTTCGAGCTCCCCCGGAATCGACACGAAGAACTGACGCATGAGGAAGGTTCCGTACGCGTTGAAGATGAACGGCCACACCAGCGACCCGAGGGTGTCGACCCAGCCCAGAGAGACCATGAGACGGAAGAGCGGGATGATGAGGACGACGAAGGGGATCATGATCGAGCCGACATAGCCGACAAACATGAGGTCGCGACCGGGAAACCTCAGGCGGGAAAAGGCGTAGCCGCCCATGATCGACGTGAAGAGGGTCCCGGCAACGACGAGGATCGTCACCAGGATCGTGTTGGTGAGCGATCGGTCGAAGTCCCGCAACTCGATGATCTCCGAGAAATTCTGCCACTCGGGCTCCACCGTCTCGGCAGCAGGAGCGGTGCGCACCACTGCGTACGTGATCATCTCTGGATCGTCCACCCCGACGAACCGGCCCACCGCCGTGCCGCGCACGAGAGCCAACTCGGCCGTCTCGTCACCGAGACGCACCTCGTACACCGGCAGGGTCTCGCCACCGAGCGTGGTGGTACGGCCGGTATCCGCAGCCAGGTCCAACGGCCATGCAACCGTGGTGTCGATATCCTCCAGATTCGCAAAGAGCCCCGCGTCGACACCGGCTTCCGCCAGGTAGACGGATCGTTGCCCCTCGCCCGGTACTTCGAGCATGTAGACGTCGAATGTCTCGCCGGAGATCTCGGTCGTGGCGGCGGTGCGAGGGAGGATCTTGGGCGGGTAGCGGAAGGTGTCCTCGGGTGTCTTGAGTGCGGTCGCCACCATGAAGGCGAAGGGGAAGAGCATGATCGCAGCGAATGCGACCAGCACGAGATATGCGCTGCTGCGCCCGGCAAGACGGCGAAGCCGGCGCTTACGTTGAGCCCGGTGGGCGGAACGCTGTGCGGTGGTGGCGGTCATGTGGTGAGCACTCCGTCCTCACGGCTGCGTCGGAAGTAGAGCAACGTGACTCCGAATATGAGGAGGAACAGCGCCCACGCCACAGCCGAGGCGTATCCGATCTCGAACTCCTGGAATGCGTTCTGATACAGATAGATGACTGGCGTGAGGGTGGCGTTGCCGGGTCCCGATGGCGGCGATGGCGATTGCAGGATGAACGGTTCGTTGAAGAGCTGGAGGGCGAGGATCGTCGTCGTCGCCACCACAAAAACGGTCGTGGGGCGAAGCATCGGGATGGTGATGTTGACGAACTTCTTCCAAGGCCCGGCGCCGTCGAGCTCGGCGGCCTCGTACAGGGTTCCGTCGATGCCCTGCATTCCCGCCAGGAAGAGCACGGTGTTGAACCCGATCTGTTGCCAGACAAACAGAATGATCACGGAGAAGAGAGCGATGTTGGTGTCGGAGATCCACTGCGGCTGCGGGGCATCGAGGCCGGAGCCCAGGAGCGCATTGAGCCATTCCGTCACCTTGAGGATGGCGAAGTTGACGTAGCCGACGGTGGAGTCGAAGAGCTGTTTCCAGATCAGCGTGACGCCGACGACACCTGCGATCGACGGCAGGAAGTACACCGCCCGGAAGAACTTCATGCCGGGCAGCTTGGAGTTGAGCACTGATGCGAGGAGCACCGCCGGGGCCACCGCAAGCGGTATCGCGATGACTCCGAAAACGACGATGTTGCGCAAGGACCTGAGGAAGAGATCGTCGGAGAGGAGGTCGGCGTAGTTGCGCAACCCCACAAACGTCGCGTCGGTGAGACCATCCCATTCCGTGAAGCTGATGAACAGCGAGACGATGAGCGGCCCGGCGAAGAAGGCGAGGAACCCGAGGGCGTTGGGGGCGACGAAGAGCATCCCGTCGAGTGCTTCGAGTTGCCGCTGGTCGCTTCCATAGAAGCGAGTAGCCGCATCCGACCACAGCAAGCGGGCGGAGGTCCCAGCCAGCACCGCAAGCACCGCGATCGGGAAGACTTCCGGCTGGATCAGGCGGCTGATGAACTCCACGACCCCGGGGACCAGTCCCATCGACAGGGCGAGGATGACGACACCGAGCAGCATCGTCCACCGTGCGGCCGTGCGAACGGCGGCGTTCTGGCCGCTGCGAAACCCAGAGACGAGCCAGCCGAGGACGATGACGAGCAGCCAGCCGGCACTGTCGTTGAACGCCTCCCCCACGGCATCGAGCCCGGTGAACATGTCCATGCGGTTGAAGGCGACGAACGCGGCGACGACGGCGATGAGGAAATCCAGGGAGAAGCCGCCGACTCGTCCCACATGACGGGGGCGCAACGTGTAGCCGAGGGCGGCAACAGCCAGCGCGGTGGCGCCGACGAAGGCGAGCGCTGCAGTCCATCGCAACGGACCGCTCACGACGATGCCGCGTCTCATGAGCACGGCGGCGATCCCGACGAGAGTCAGGAGCAGCGTGATCACCCTCCAGCCCACGAACGGGACGTACCACGGAGGTCTGGCCGATGCCGTGGCCGGCGGCCGTTCCGTGGTGGTTGTCATGCCCATCTCCGTGCTCGGGAGTGTCCTCGATGATTGAGGGTGGGGGCCGGAAGTGAACCGGGCCCCCACCCGATGATCGTTCAGCCCTCGAACGCCGGCGCCGTCTCGGAGCAGATGTTTGTCTGGTAGTCGGCGATGTCGCGCTCCCCGGTGACCACGGCCTGCACTTCGGTGCCCATCAAGTTGGAGAACTCGGGCCAGTTCCCTGCCCACAGCGGACCCTCCGTCGTCGGATTCTGCTGCAGCCCGTCGAGGAAGGCCTGGTTGTTCTCCGGAGGCGTGAAGCCGAGGAAAGCCTGGAGCGCATCATCGCTCACCCGGCTCGGGATGTTGGCGCCCAGCTCGGATATCTGTGCCTGGACGTCTGCCTGGGTCAGCGCCGAGACCAGCTCCCAAGCGGCCTCCGGGTTCTCCGTGGTGGCGTTCACCACGTAGGCACCCCAGAAGAGCCAGTTGCCCGGCCCATCCGGCCCCTGTGGCAGTCCGACCACATCCCAGTCGAAATCGACAGTGCGAATGCCGGGAGTAGCCCACCGCCCGTTCTGGAAGAGCCCAACCGTGCCGGCGCGGAATGGTGGTTCCGGCTCCTCGCCGTAGGGGATGGTCGCTCCAGTCGCATACAGGTCACGCAATGCGGCGAGCCCGGCGATCGATTCGTCGCTGTCCAGTGCACATGCGGTCCGGTCCTCATTGAAGAACCCACCGCCGGCAGCGTTCAGCCACGCACCAAACGGACCCCACCAGTTGCTCTGTCCGTAGCCCTTGATCTCGCCACCAAGATCGGCGACCCCGGTCACGACCTCGTTGAACGCATCCCAGTCCCACTCGCCGGTCGCTTCGAGCTCCAGCGGGTCGGGAACGCCGGCTTCGGCGATGAGATCCTTGTTGACGTACAGGGCGAACGTCGACACGTCGCGGGGGAGGCCCCACAGCGCGTTACCCGGCTGGCCGGTTTCCAGATCCGTCGTCAGATGGGCCATGGGCCCCGGGTAGAAGTCGTCATCGCTGTGACCGGACGCATCTGCGAATTCGCGCAGATCGAGAATCACCCCACGCGACGCAAAGTCTGCGATGTCGGTTCCCGGAATCCAGAAGACGTCCGGGGCGGTGCCGGCGGAGAGGTTGGTCAGCAGCGTCTGCTGGTACCCCTCGCCCTCGTTGGAGCCGGGTTCGTACGTCAGCGTGATGCCTTCGAGGCTGTCATTGAGTTGATCCGAGATCTCGCCGTACACAGCGGCCTCTTCCGGATTGTCCGGCCGGGTCATCCAGCGCAGATTGACCTCATCGCCGGTTTGTCCGTCGTCGCTCGGTGGGGTAGTGGTGTCGGGTGCAGCCGTCGTGTCGTCGGCATCGCCGTCGTCGCTCGGTGCGGCAGTGGTGGCCCCGGGTTCCGGGGCCGCAGTCGCGTCCCCTCCGCCGTCGTCTCCTCCACAGGCTGCTGCGACGAGGCTCAATGCCAGCAGCAGCATCAGCAGTCTTTTCACGTTGATGTCTCCTTCTCGTTGGTGGGTTGGCGAGCCGGATCCGGAACGCCGTCAGCGGCTCGCTCGCTCGGCAATCTCGATGGACACCCCGGCGTCGCCGAGCTGGTCGACGACCTCTGGGGGTGCCGACGGTCCGGTGATGAGCTGGTCGACATCGGCGAGATCGGCGATCTTGACGACACTGATGTGCCCCAGTTTGGAACCGTCGGCGACCACCACGGTTCGTGCCGCCGACTCCACCATCTTCCGCTTCATCTCGGCCTCCGGCAGGTTCACGTTGGTGACACCCGAACGCGGGTGGATCCCGTTGCAGCCGATGAAGGCGACGGAAGCATGGATGTTGTCGAAAACGTAGCCCGCCATCGGGTCGACCAGCGAATGCTGCAACGGGCGCAAGGTCCCGCCGGTGATCACGACGCTGATCCTGGGTATGGCGGGCTCCAGCTCGAGCGCAATCGTGAGACTCGACGTGAACACGGTGAGGTCCTGCAGGTCGGTACGCCGCACGAGGGCGCGAGCCAGCGCCGTCGTCGACGTGCCCACATCGAGGATGATCGTTTCGCCGGAGTGGACCGTGCCTGCCGCATACCTTCCGATTCCGGCCTTCTCCGCCCAGAACTCGTCGAGTGACTCCTCGAACGACCTCTCTCGTCGGAACTCCGGATCCCGCACGATCGCACCGCCGTGCACCCGCTGGATGAGGTCGTGGTCGGCCAGGACGGCGAGATCGGCGCGCACGGTCACTTCGGAGATCCCGAAGATGGAGCTGAGGTCCGAGACTCTCATGAACTCGCGTTCCCGTACGAGAGAGAGCATCCGGTCGCGCCGCAATTCGGCTGGAATCGCCTCCTCCATCGCCGGGACGTTACGAATGGTTGTGTTTCCTTGTCAACTTCTTGCGGCCGACCTGTTGCCGTCCGATTCATGGGACGTTGCTGGGGTTCCCGCCGGTGGTGCTGGCGAAAGGGGGAGTGGGCCTTGGGGCGTGAAGGGTGGTGGACGTGGGTCGCTGGGTGGTATGGCCGGCGAAGGAGGCATGCGGGGTCGGCCGGGGCGTGTCGGGGTTGGGTGGTGTGGGTGGCGACGGCTGGGGTGCTCGACTTGGTTGGAGGGACTGGGGCTGGGTGGCGGTGCGGCGAATGGAGGAGGCGCTTGGGGGGCCGTTACGGGTAGGTGGGGGTTTCCCTGGCCGGGTTCGTGGTGCCGGCGACGAGGGGGCGTGGGCCAGGGCGTGTCGGGGTTGGTGGGCGTTGGGGCGGGGTGGTGTGGCTGGCAAAGCTGTGGCGATTTGTGAAGCGAGATGCCCCTTTCGCGGTTGTCGTGTGCCGTGGGGGTTTCGTGTCATACCCGTTCGATACGATACGAACGTATGTTCGACACGATAGAAACAACGGCAGACGTCTTCGACCGAGAGATGCTCGATGCGATGCGACCGGGGCCGTTCTTGGGGATCGTGCTGTCAGGACTGACCCCTCGCACCGGTCTGGACCACGTCACTCTGCTGCAGCACCACGCTCGGCAGGTTGCGTTCCATCAAGCGCAGATGTACGAACAGATGATCGCCATCGCCGACGCAGTAGCCGCAGAAGACCGCAATCCAACGGCGGCGAGTGAGGGGGCGGTTGCGGAGATCAGGGTGGCGCTACACCTCACGCGTCGCGCCGCTGAAGCAGAGCTGACCATGGCAGACGCCTTGGGCAGCGAGCACCCCGAGGTGTTGGCCGCGTTACACGCAGGGCGGATCGATCGGCGACGCGCCGGAGCCATCATGTACGGCGTTGGGCATTTGCAGCCGACCGAAGCGCAAGCGGTGGTTGCGCAGATCCTCGACGACGCCGCCGAGATGACAACAGGCCAGATCAGTGCCCGGTTACGGCGTCTCTGTTGTGAGGCCAACCCCGACGATGCCAAGGACCGCTACCACACCGACCTCCATGATCGACGGGTCGAGACCACCCCATCACCAGACGGCACAGTGCATCTCGCAGGGAGGGATCTGCCCCCGGATCGAGTAGCTCGTATCCGAGACCGCATCAACAGAATCGCGCAGTCTCTGCGCCGCCACGATGAGACCCGAACGATCGACCAACTCCGAGCCGACGTGTTCTTGGATCTCCTCGAGGGACACTCGTCCACACCGAACAAGTCGACTACCGGCACCGGGAGAGATCGCGGTGGGGTGATCGATCTCCGGGTGGATTTGGCCACCCTGGCGGAACTCGACGACCGATGTGGTGACTTGGGTGGCTACGGCCCGGTCATCGCCGACATCGCCCGGCAGATCGCCGGCGACTCTCCCGATGCCGAATGGCGCTTCACCATCACCGACCCAGCAACAGGCGATGCCATCGGGACCGGTGCCACCCGGCGGCGCCCCACCCTCACGCAACGACGCCGCATCCAAACCCGCCACCGCACCTGTGTGTTCCCCGGATGCCGCATGCCGGCCATCGGCTCCGACCTCGACCACACCACGCCATACGCCACAACCGGTGTCACCAACCCCGACGACATGGCGCCGCTCTGCCGACACGACCATTGCGTCCGTCACCAGCACGGCTGGACCTACACCCGCCTCCCCGACGGCACCCACCACTGGACCACCAAGTTGGGACAAACCGTCACTACCCAGCCTCGACCCCCATGACGGCTCCATGGGTGACCGGTGGGGGGCGACTCACCCTGAGGCGATTCCACCCATTGCCAGGTACTTGGTCTCGAGGAACTCCTCGAGACCCTCGTGGGCCCCCTCGCGGCCGATACCCGATTCCTTGATGCCGCCGAATGGCGCCACCTCGGTCATGAGCAACCCGGTGTTGATCCCCACCATGCCGTACTGAAGCGCCTCACCGACGCGCCAGATCCGCCCCACGTCGCGGGCGAAGAAGTACGCAGCCAGACCGTACGGAGTGTCGTTGGCCAGTTCGATCACCTCGTCGTCGCTACCGAAGCGAAAGATCGTCGCCACGGGGCCGAACACCTCCTCGGTGGCGATCGGCATGTCGGCGGTGACATCCGTGACCACCGTCGGCTGGTAGAAGGTGCCCCCCAGCTGGTGAAGCGACCCGCCCAGGTCGACCGTCGCACCTCGCGACACGGCGTCCTCGACGAGGCGAGTCACTTTGTCCAGCGCCGCCCGGTTGATGAGCGGGCCGATGTCGGGCGCCGTCGACACCCCCGGTCCGACGCGGAGGCGGCTCGCGGCTGCCGTGAAGCCCTCGACGAACTCGTCGTAGATACCGTCCTGGACGAAGACGCGGTTGGCGCAGATGCAGGTCTGCCCGCCGTTGCGGTACTTGGCGATGATCGCCTGGGGCACGGCCTGCTCGACGTCGGCGTCGTCGAAGACGATGAACGGAGCGTTGCCGCCGAGCTCCAAGCCAACCTTCTTGACGGTGTCGGCACCCTGGCGCATGAGCAGCTTGCCCACTGGGGTGCTCCCGGTGAAAGAGATCTTCTTGACGGCCGGGTTGGAGGTGAGCTCCGCCCCGATCTCGCGAGGATCGAGGGCGGTCACGATGTTGAACACGCCCGGGGGAATACCAGCTCGTCCCGCCAGTTCGGCGAGCGCCAGCGACGACAGCGGAGTGTCCTGTGCGGGTTTGGCGACGACCGTGCAGCCGGCGGCGAGAGCTGGGGCCACCTTTCTCGCCATCGTCGACGACGGGAAGTTCCACGGCGTTATGGCCGCAACCACGCCGATCGGCTGCTTGATGACCACCAGGCGCAGGTTGGGGTCATGCTGCGGGATCACCTGGCCGTAGGCGCGTTTTGCCTCCTCGGCGAACCACTCCACGTAGTTGGCTCCGAAGACCACTTCGCCACGTCCCTCGGCGAGGGGTTTGCCCATCTCGGCGGTCACGATCAGACCCAGGTCGTCGGCATGGTCCACCATGAGCTCGTACCAGCGGCGGAGGATCGACGAGCGCTGCTTGCCGGTGAGGGCGGCCCAGGGGGACAGCGCCCTCTCCGCAGCCGCTATGGCCCGGCTCGTCTCGCTCGTCCCCATGTCTGCCACGGCCGCAATGACATCGCCGGTAGCAGGGTCGACCACGTCGAAGCGGTCTCCAAAATCGGCGGGCTCCCAGGTGCCGTCGATGTATCCGTCGCTGCGCAGCAAGTCGCGGTCCACGAGCTTGCTCAGCACGCCACCCTCACTCATTCCGCCTCCCTGCGCCGCCGCCAACCCACCGAATGACCTGTCCAGCCGGCCGCCGCGGTGACGGCTCGGTGGGTCTCACAGAGTCGACCAGTCGATGGGGCGCTCGAGCTTGCGCAGTGGGACGGCTCCCATCACTTCGACGTACTTCTGTGCGGCGCCCGTGTTGAAGATGACCACTCGCTCCTCCGGGGACACCACCTCCTCGGCGAGCAGTGTCTCCAACACACCGAGGCATGCTCCCGTCTCCGGTGCGAAACCGATGCCTTCGAGCGCAGATGCCCGCTGGGCCCAAGCCAGCAACTCGGCTTCGGGATACGAGCGGGCTTGACCCCCGGATTGGTAGACGGCATCGAGGATCATGAAGTCGCCAACCGCTGACGGGACGCGAAGTCCGCTGGCTGCCGTCTCTGCATTGGGAAACGGCTCGGCGAAGCGCTCTCCCCGCTCCCATGCGGTGCTGATCGGAGCGCATCCATCCGACTGGCAGGAGATCATGCGCGGCATGGTGTTGCTCTCCAACCACCCGATCTCTGCGAGCTCCGCAAACGCCTTCCACATCCCGATGAGACCGGTGCCGCCTCCCGTGGGGTAGAGGATCACGTCGGGCAGCTTCCAACCGAGCTGCTCCGCCAGCTCCAACCCCATCGTCTTCTTGCCCTCGATGCGATACGGTTCCTTCAGCGTCGATACGTCGAACCAACCCATGTGTGGTGTGCCCTCTCGGACCAGCGCTCCGCAGTCGGTGATGAGGCCATCGACGAGGTACGCAGCTGCGCCGTAGAACGCCGCCTCGTACTGATTGACGATCGGCGTGTCCGTCGGCATGAACACGTACGCTGGGAGCCCCACCCGAGCTGCGTAGGCGGCGAGTGCGCCACCGGCATTGCCGGCCGTGGGGATCGCCAGCCGTTGCGCTCCCAGCTCGTGGGCCCGGCTCACTGCCACCGCCAGCCCCCGGCTCTTGAACGATCCGGTCGGAAGCTGCGACTCGTCCTTGACCCAGAGATGGCGCATCCCGAGGGCGTCGCCCAACCGGGGGCATTCCAGCAGGGGCGTCATCCCCTCCCCGAGCGTTGCGATCTTCGTCGGGTCCTCGACGGGCAACAGCTCGCGGTATCGCCACATGGACGGAGCCCGCCGCGCCACTGCCTCCTTTGTCATCACTCGGCCAACGGCATCGAGGTCGTAGCGCACCCAGAGGGGGCGGCCGGCGTGCAAGGACTGCAGGCGGTCGTGAGGGACGACGGTGCCGTCGATCGCGGCTTCGAGATGCGTCACGAAGCTCATGGCCATCCCCACCTGCGAGCCAACACGGGCAGTGCGACGTTAGCCGGCTGCGGCGCCGTTGCCGGGTAGGGGCCACCTCTCGTCATGTGACGTATCAGGTGACGGGCTGCATGTCGCGTCGCTCCACAGAGCCATCGACGTGCACCGCAAACCGACCCTCGCTTCGGGGGTGGACGTGACTGCGGCTCGGCCAGGGCCAGCCACCGAACTGTGTGGTTCGATAGTCGATGAACGCCTGCTGCAGCTCTTCAGGTGTGTTCATGACGAACGGACCCATCTGGAACACGGGGGCTCCGATCGGGCGGCCCTGGAGCAGGAGCAGCTCGGCGGGGTCTCCGGTGTTGCTCAGGGCGGCGGGCACCTCCGGATCGAGCCGGGCGCCCACCCGGCGGTCGAGAGTGTGGCCGTCGACGGTCACCGTTTCCCCGGCGGCAAAATGGAGCATCCGGGTCACCCCGGCAGGCGCTGCGGGGATCGTCCAGGAAGCTGATCTGTCGAGCTGGATCACCCAGATGGCTACGGCGGAGCCGTTTTGCGACGCCCACGAATCCGGGGGAGGAGCCGGGGCTGCGGCGCCCTCGAGCGATCCGGCGACCACTTCCACGGTCACCCCCGCTGCCGGCGCCACGACCGGGATCTCCTCGCTCCACAGGATCGCAAAGTGGGCCGGCACCATTTTCGTCTCCGGTGGCAGATTGAGCCAGATCTGAAAGAGCTCGAGTGGGTTGGAGCCATCGGTTCGGAGCAGCGGGAACATCTCCGCATGCATGATGCCGGAGCCGGTGGTGAGCCACTGGGTGTCTCCACCGCCGTAGCGGGCGGTGGCTCCCAGCGAGTCGGAGTGATCCACGTAACCGCGGCGCACCACGGTCACTGTCTCGAAACCCCGGTGCGGATGTTGCGGGAATCCGGGGACCCGGTCACCGTGATACATGCTCCAGCCGTCGCGGTAGGAGAAATCCGATCCGATGTTCCTGCCCTCGAGCGACGCGGCCGGGCCGAGATCATCCGAGCCGGGTGGGTAGTGGTCGACGTGGTGCACGGTGAAGATGAAAGGGTCGACTCCGGCCCACGGCAAGCCTTGCTCGACCAGCTCGAGAACGGACGTCGCCACCGCATGCTCCTGTCGTAGACGTGCGATCGAGGTTACCGGCCGGTCGAACCGACGATGCCGGCCGCCGGGCCGCGCCTCACTTGGCACGACCCCGGAACCATTCGAGGGCGGCCGGGGAGAACTCGACGCCGTGGCCCGGCACGTCCGGGATCCGAATACAACCGTCCACGACGGTGAAGTCGCGGGTGAGCACATCACCAGGCCAGAGTTCGGCGTACTCGCAGCGATATGCGGCTCGGGAGGAGCCGAGCACGCTGATGGAGATCTCGTGCCACAGATGGCTCGAGAGTGCGACCCCTCGCTCTTCGGCGATTGCCGCCACCCTGCGGAAAGCTGTCACACCGCCTACCCTGCCGACGTCCGGCTGCAAGTACTTCACCCCACATGCGGCGATGTCCTCGAATTCCCACTGCAGGTAGGCGTTCTCCCCGGTGGCGATGGGCACAGCCGAAGCGGCGGCGACGGCGCGCAGCTGGCTCAGGCTGCCGGACACCACCGGCTCCTCCAGCCAGCCGACGCCGTGATCCGCCAGCATTGCGGCGTGGGTGATGGCCGCAGCGGCGGTGAACCGTTGGTTGGCGTCGGCGAGCAGCGTCATGTCGTCGCCGAGCGTCTCGCGCAAGAGGGCAGTCCGCTCCGCATCCCGCTCCGTCCCCGTTTTGAACTTGTACGCGGTGATTCCCAGCGCATGAAAGGCCTCGGCTTCGGCCACGAGCTCGGTATCACCGAGGCTGTGCCATCCGCCGCTGCCGTAGACCGGCACCGCACCGGGCTCGCCACCCAGGAACGTGACGAGCGGCTGGCCGGCGGACTGCGCCGCGGCGTCCCATACCGCCACATCGACTGCCGAGAGACCCCACGTGCCGATTCCACCGCGCAGCCGAGCTTTGTTGGCTGCCCACAGGCCATGCCACACGGCATCCGGGTCGGAGACGTCTGCGTCGAGGATGAGCGGTCGCAGCTCGTGCTCGATGTAGGCGGCGACGGCGGTGGCCGCAGCGCCACCGAGACATGCGGTGAAGCCGGTGCCGACGATGCCATCGATGGTTCGCAACCGAACGATGACGAGATCGACGTGGGTGTAGCGGCCCAGCGCACTCGTGATCGGGGTGGTCAGCGGAAGTTGCCCGGGCACGATCTCGACCCGGTCGATCTTCGTCATCGACGACGAGGCTACCTACCCGACGCTCCAGGCAGCCCGGGTTAGCCTCGATGCGGTGAGGAGAACAGGGAGAAGCCATGGAGATTCGAAGGATGGGACCCGACGATGCAGCCATCGTGCTCGGCGCCGGCGTGTTCGATGGCCCGCCACGCGCAAGCTGGGTCGAACGATTCCTCTCCCAACGGAGCAATCACCTGCTCATGGCGCTCGTCGACACCGCTCCGGCGGGCTTCGTCAGCGGGATGGAAGTCTCCCACCCGGACAAACCGGTTGAGATGCTCCTCTACGAGCTCGGCGTCGACGAACCGTTCCGGGGTCGCGGTATAGGAACCGCACTCACCGCCGCTCTCCGTGACCATGCGATCGAGATGGGATGTCGGGGGATGTGGGTCCCTCTCGAACCCGACAACACGGCTGCCACCGCCACCTACCGGGCAGCCGGGGCTGGGGAACCGGAACCGGCCATGATCCAGACATGGCGCTTCGGAAACGAGGTCAACGCCGGCGGAAGCTGACCAGCGGGACGTAGAACCACGACCAGGCGGCCAGCATCGCTACGACCGCGGTGGCGGCAATTGCTGCACTGCGGGGAAGCATCACGTCGGATACGAGATAGACGGAAGCGGACAGCGCGATGAGGAACAAGATCGTCCCGCCGATCGTCATCCGCACGGCCGTTGTGAGGTGATCGTCGGAGCGACGGCGAACCCCGCTGTGCGGGGCGCGCAACCGCTGATGGGCGCTCGGTGCGATCAGCAGCACCGAGGCCAGGGCGGAGCTGTACAATGCCACGTAGTAGGCGCTGCGGGGAGGGCCGGCGAGTTCGGCAAATGCCGACTGCAGGGGTAGGGCGAGCAGGAATGCGAACAGGACCTGGACCCCGGGGAGCGTGGTGCGGAGCCCTTCGAGCAAGGCGCGAAATTCGTCGTCGACCGCGGCTCCAGTGTCGTTCTGAGCTCGATTCGGCTGGGTGGGGATCATCGTGTCGACAGGAGGTCGGTCTCCTCGGCGGCAATCGCCAGCAACGCCCCTGCGGCACATTCGAGTGCTGCCTCCATGCCGAGCTCATCGATGAGATGAGCCAGACCGTGGACATAGCATGCGACCGCAGCATCGCTGGACCCGGATCGATTCTCGTCGTCCAGCATGGGGCCGAGGTTGAGGAGATCACTCATCGGTAGGGCCATCACTCGTCCTTTGCGGAGTCGGGATGGGACTTACCCGGGTGGTCGCCGGGGGAAACGAAGAATGCCACCGGCGAAGAGGTGGCTGAGCTATCTCACATCACGATCTTGCCGGGCCTCCGCCGCGGATGGTCGCCCATGTAGGTGATACCCGATGCGTTCACCCCGAGATCGATGAACAGCTTGGCCAGCAGGATCGACGCCGAGTAGCCCTCGAGCACGGGCACCTCCCAGCCCCGGTCGGCCAGCCCCTTGGCGATGAACGGCTGCAGCCAGAAGACTCCCGAGCAACCGAGAGTGATGACCTCGGCACCGTCTTCCAGCAATGCCAGCTCGGCCTGTTCGATGGCGTTGTCCACCGCGATCGACTGCTCACCGGCGAGCGCTTTCTCCCTCTCTGCCTTGAGCTGGGGGCCGCCGTCTCCGCCGGGTCGGGGCAGACGCATGCCGATGTTGCGGATGCTGGCGCAACGATCCTGGAGCTGGTGCTGGTAGATGAGATCTCGGTAGTACACGTTGTGCACCCCGGCGATGTCGATCACCGAGAACTTGTTCCCCAGCATGGTGGCCAGATACATCTGTGAGTGGCCGTTGGCGGTGCAAACGATGCCGAAGCTGCGGCACAGCTCACGCGCCTCCAGGAACCCGGGCTCCCCGCCGCCGAGCAGCACGATTCCGTTGTAGTGCCCGCTCTCGCAGGCCTCCCGGATGTTGACCAGGCGGGCATTGGCCGCATAGGCGAACTCCTCCCGGGTCTCCACCGGCCAGTCGCCGTAGCTGGGCTCGGCACCGGGATGGAGGTCCCAATCGACGTCCTGGAGAAACGGCATCGTCATCTGTGCGTTCATCAGCCGCTCTTCCTTGGGCAGCTCCTTGTCGAAGTGGAGGGTCTGATAGCCCCACTCCGTCTCCGTGGGCAGCCGGAATGGCGGGATGAGGAGGAATCGGTATTTCAAGCGAGCTGGGGCCGCTCCATCGGGTTGGGGCGACGTCGCCACGTCGGCGGGGTGGTCGATGGCTCGCATGGCACCTCCTGTGTTCGGGGCGCCAGCGCCCCCGGGGTCGTCAGTTGCTGTCTCGAGGAGCCGGCTCGGTCGCCTCTGAGGGCAAGGGGAACCACCGCAGATGCTCGAAGTCCTCGGTGACCATCAACACCTCACCGGCGGGCGGCGGCGGAGTGTTGCGGAGACCGTCGAGGAGCTTTCGCCCATCCTCCAGGTAACGAGCCAGCACATCGTCTCCGTGGATGAGCGGCGCCGCATCGATCCGGTAGCGCATGGCGCCTGCCGAGTAGTCCACGTCCTCGAGGCTGCGCGGAGGGTCCGCCAGCGGCTTGCGATGCCGCCACAGTCCCGTCTCCGGCTCGAAGCGGTAGAACGGCAGGAGCCGCCATCCCTCGTCGGCCACGATCTCGACGGCCTCCAGGATGAACTCGAAGACTGCCTCGGAGATGAAGTAGTTGAAGTTGACCCGCACCCAGCCGGGCTTGATCCCTTCGCACCCCCGGGCGATCTCTCGTTCGAACTCGTGCGACGTCTCGAGATCGATGCCGAGAAGCCGGTGGCCGTACGGTCCGGCGCAGGAGCATCCACCTCGGCTCTGGATTCCGAACAGATCGTTGAGCACCGCCACCACGAAATTGTGATGGAGATGGCGGGCGCCGTGGCGTACCACGAACGAGACGATCGACAGCCGCTCGGCCTGTCGGTTTCCCAGAATCTCGACGTTGGGATGCCGGTCCCAGCGTTCGATGGCGCGGTGGATGAAGTGCTCTTCGCGTTCTCGTATCGCATCGACGCCGACAGCGTGCTTGAGCTGGAAGACGAGACCCGTGCGGATTGCCCCGACGATGTTCGGGGTGCCGCCTTCCTCGCGGTGCTCGATGTCTTCCAGGTAGCGATGCTCGAATGGATTCACGTAGGCGACGGTGCCGCCGCCGGGCACCGCAGGGACCCTGTTGGTGAACAGCTCCTTGCGGGCGACGAGGACCCCGGGTGTGCCCGGTCCTCCGATGAGCTTGTGTGGCGAGATGAACACTGCATCGAGGTAGGCGAGATGGCCGTCGATCCCATCGTCGTCGGGGCTCATCGCAATGTCGACGTACGGAGCAGCAGCCGCATAGTCCCAGAACGAGAGCGCACCGTGGCGATGCAGCAGGATGGAGGTGGCGCGAACGTCTGACAGGATTCCGGTCACGTTGCTGGCGGCGGAGAACGACCCGATCTTGAGCGGCCGGTCGGCGTACAGCTCCAGCTCCTTGTCCAGGTGATCGAGGTCGATGTGGCCGTCGGCATCCTCCGCGATCGTGACTACGTCGGCGATCGACTCGCGCCACGGAAGCTCATTGGAGTGGTGCTCGTAGGGGCCGATGAACACCACGGGACGCTGGCTCGGGGGGATGTGATCCGACAGGCGGTAGGTGTCCTCCAATGTGCACGGCAGGCGCAGTCCGAGCACGTTGATCAACCGGTCGATCGCGGCCGTCGATCCGCTGCCGCAGAACAGGACCGCGTGCTCGTCCGATGCACCGAGGCTGCGCCGGACGATGTTGCGCGCCTCCTCGCGGAACCGGGTCGTCTGCAGCCCGGTTCCCGACGATTCGGTGTGCGTGTTGGCGTACAGGGGCAACACGACGTCGTGGACGTAGTCCTCGATGAAGCTCAGGGCGCGCCCCGAGGCGGTGTAGTCGGCATAGGTCACCCGATGCGGGCCGAACGGTCCGGGAACGGCGTGATCGTCACCGATCACCGAGTTGCGGATCAACTCGATCATCCGGTGTGCCCTCCCGTGGTCATCCATGGGCAGATGCTAGGAGACCGGCCGCCTCCGGTCGGCGGATCGGTGCCTTGTTTCGCCGAGCGGCTTTCCGGGTCACACCCGTACCAGCAACGATGCGGTGAATCCTTCATCGGTCGACCCGGCAACCGTGGCGAGCTGCTCGGACCATCCGTCGCGGAAGACGTTGTCGGTGTCGAGCGACAATCGGGCCAGGTTGGCCGCGCTGTTCCCGTAGCTCGGGTCGGTGTAGACCACTTCACAGTCTGCTTGGGGAAGGGCCAGCTGCGACGTCTTGATCGCCGTGCCGCCGCTGGTGGCCTCGGCGAGGGAGGGGTACACCTCGAAGTGGCAGTGTGGCCAGCGACCCCGGTAGCACCCGGGAAACACCGAGGTGAAGGCCACGCGGCCGGCGTCGTCGGCCACTCCCGCACCACGCAAGTAGTTCTCATCGGCGATCTCGTAGATCGAATAGCGCCCGTCGGCGGTGCAGTGCCACAGGTAGACGACGGCGCCGGGGAGCGGGGTACCCGAGGCGGCATCGACGATGGCGAGCTGGAACACCGCGGGAACACCGTCGGCGGTACCGGTCAAGCCGCCGAAGCTCGTGGTGAGATCGGCCCTGACGACGCCGTCGTCGGCGAGCACGTTGGGTCCGTTCGAGCCGTCGGCCGGGAAGGGACCTGCCGTCTCGTCCGGGATCTCGGCGCCGGGGGCCGCCGTGTCGGTCGGCGCCGTGGTGGTGGTGTCGGGAGTAAGAGCCGTCAACTGGGTGGTGCTGCTTGTCGCCGCCGGCGCTGCAGGGGTCGTGGTCGCCGGTGTGGTCGTCGTAGCGGGTGCGGGCGATGACGACTCGGCGGAGTCGCCGTCGAGACCGCACGCGACGAGCAGACCCGCCAGGCTGACACCCCCCATCCAGCGCAGCGCCTGGCGTCGGTCGAGAAGGTGGGGCAGGTCGCGGTCGAGCCCGCCGTGGTCGTCGTGGTCGGAGTGGATGTCCATGGGTGGTTCTCCTGTGGGGTGCGAGCAGATTGACACATCGATGTGAGAGCCGACGTGAGAGCCGGTGTGCCGGGTCAGCTGCTATCGGATTCGAGCAGCAGCTCCCAGAATCCTTCGTCGTGCCAGCGTCCCAGCTTCCAAGCGACCTGGTGGAGCCTGCCGGCGGGGCGAAAGCCGAGCGACTCGTGAAAAGTGACGCTGGCTGGGTTGGGGAGGGCGATGACGCCGATGGCGAGATGCGTGCCATTGCGGCGCAACTCGTCGAGCAGGGCGACCATCAGCCGTCTTCCGACACCGCGCCGGCGATGGTCCGGGTGGACGTAGACCGTGGTCTCACGCGTCGGGTCATAGGCATCGCGCCCCCGGAATGTGGTGGCGTAGGCGTATCCGGCCAGCCCGACGTCCGATTCGAGCACCATCCATGGATCGTCCTGGGTGACCGTAGCTATCCGCTGTGTCATCGCCGCGATCGTCGGCGGCTCCAGCTCGAAGGAGATCGCGGTGTCCCGCACGATTGGGGCGTAGATCTCGAGAATCGCTTCCGCATCTTCAGGACGGGCGCCCCGGATCGCATCGCGCGGCGGCACGGAATTGGTCAACCGACGATGGCGGCGACGGGGGAGTCGGTGGCGGCCGGGGGTGGATCGGCCAGCTGGGTGGTACTGCACGATTCGGGATCGCGATCAGGCCGCCACCGCAGCATCTTGGTAGTGCCCCGGAATCGTCCCGCCGAAGCCCACGTGTATTGCACCTCCACCACCCGCTCCGGTCGCACCGGGATCCAGGAGTGGTCGCGATCGCCGGCACCGCTCCACCGGTTGGGGGCGCCCGGCATGGACCCGTCTGCGTTCGCCTCGGCGTCCATCCACTCGGCCCAGGGATGACCGCTGAGATCCTCGAGCGCCAGCGGCTCCATCTCGGTGACCAACTCCTTGCGTTTGTTGGCTGTGAAGCTCGCGGCGACGCCGACATGCCACAGCTGACCCTCGGGGCTGTACAGACCGAGGATCAACGACCCCACACCGTCTCCCGATTTGTGCATGCGATACCCCGCAACGACGCAGTCGGCGCTGCGAACGTGCTTCAGCTTGAACTGGGTTCGCTTGTTCGGCGCATAGACGGCTGCGCGCGGCTTGACGATGAGTCCGTCGAGACCCGCAGCCTCGGTGGAATCGAACCACTCCAGCGCAACGGCAGGGTCTGTCGTGGCCGGGGCGAGATGCACGGGCGGAGCGAACCGGTCTGCGATGCTCTCGAGTGCGCTGCGGCGCTCGGCAAATGGCCGATCCAGGAACGACTCGTCGTCCAGGGCGAGCAGATCAAAGGCAACGAAGTCGGCAGGTGTCTCCTCAGCAAGCATCTGGACTCGCGAATCGGCCGGGTGGATCCGCTGCCCGAGTGCGTCGAACTCGAGCTTGCCGTCGATGCTCACGAAGATCTCGCCATCCACCACGCAGCGCTCGGGAAACGAGGCTTTGAAGGGCTCGACCATCTCGGGGAAATACCGGTTGAGCGGTCGCTCGTTGCGTGATCCCATCACCACCTCGTCCCCGTCGCGAAACACGATGCAGCGAAATCCATCCCATTTGGGCTCATAGGACATGTCGCCTTCGGGGAGCTCGGGTACCGGCTTGGCCAGCATGGGTTTGAGCGGCGGCATCACGGGAAGATCCATGCGCCCAGGTTATTCGCAGAGCCCGACCTACGAGGAGGCGACCATACTCAATCACCGAACCATGCATGCCACGCTCGCCACCGTGCTCCAGTCCTTCACGTCCCGTGACCCGTAAGACGCCGCAATGGCTCGAGGGAGGTGCGTCCACGCCGACCGTGCTGGCGACGCTGCTGTCGCTGCTCGCCGCTCCGCTCGGCGGTCTCGGTGTGCTCGCCATCCTGTTCGGAGCATGGGTTCCCGGTGTGCTTCTCATGGTGGCCGCTGTCGCGTCGTGGATCTCGGGTCGGCGATTGCTCGATCGCTGAGACCACGAAACGGACCGGCACCCGTTGCCCCAGCCCGATGTCGTGGAATCCGTGCCGGGGTTGCCGTGTGCACGGTCGCGATGGTTGGGTCGGGCGCATGGTGGGTAGGGTGCACCCTCGGCGGCAGGATCGCCGCTCGGTTCACGAGCAAGCACTCCCTCGAACACGGGTGACATGGATTGGCGCAGGATCGCAATCGTCATCGCAGCGACAGCAGCCCTCAACAGTGTGCTGTGGCTTGCGGCGCGTCTGCTCGATGTGTCCCTCGTCGTCTCCCCGGCCAGCGCCGGTGAGCCGCAGCAAGTGCCGCTCGCAGCGGTCGTGTTCGCCACGGTGGTGCCGATGTCGATGAGCATGGTGATGTTCGCACTGCTCCGCCGCGTGCTGCGGCAGTGGGCGACGCCGGTGTTCGTGGCGCTGGCCGTCGTCGTCACGTTGTTGTCGATGACCCCGATCGTCGTCGACGAAGTCATCGACACGGCGTCCCGGATCTGGTTGGCGCCGATGCATTTGCTGACGGGTGCGGCCGCCATCCATCTCGCCGTGACCATGCATGACGACCGGGTGGCCGCAACGTGACGCCGGCTGACGATTCGGTCGTGGCCGCTCGGGGGATGGGGGCGATTCCCGATGAGAACGGCACCACGTTCCGGGTGTGGGCCCCCAACGCCTCGGACGTGGAGGTCGTCGGAGACTTCAGCGCCTGGGAAGAGGGCCGTCACTCGCTCGACGCCACCGGCGACGGTGTGTGGGAGGGCTGGATCGAAGGGGCACAGCCGGGGGATGAGTACAAGTTGATCGTCCACGCCGATGCGCCGCTGTATCGCCTCGATCCGTACGCCCGCCAGGTCACGAGCAGCGTCGGGAACGCAGTCATCCATCGAACCGACGACTACGACTGGCTGGTGCCCGACGACTACCGCTCTCCGCCCTGGCACGAGATGGTCATCTACGAGATGCACCTCGGCACGTTCACCGATCCTCCGGGCGACGGCCCCGGTGACTTCACTTCAGCCATCGCGCGGCTCGAGCATCTCGCACGACTCGGGGTCAACGCCATCGAGCTCATGCCACCGATGGAGTTTCCCGGGGAGCGGTCCTGGGGATACAACCCGGCGCATCCTTTCGCCATCGAGAGCGACTACGGCGGCCCCGATGCATTCAAGGACTTCGTGCGGGCTGCCCATGAACGAGGGATGGCGGTGATCATCGATGTGGTCTACAACCACTTCGGACCCTCCGACCTCGATATGTGGCGCTTCGACGGGTGGTACGAGAACGAGGGCGGTGGGATCTACTTCTACAACGACTGGCGTGCGTCCACACCGTGGGGTGACACCCGACCCGACTATGGCCGCCCCGAGGTGCGGCGCTATCTCACAGACAACGCTTTGATGTGGATCGAGGACTACCGCATCGATGGGTTGCGCTGGGACGCCACCGCATACGTCCGCAACGTCTGGGGCGGCTCCGATCCGGGAGCGGAGCTAGCCGACGGCTGGGCAGTCCTCCGTGAGGTGAACGATGCCATCAACCAGCGTCAACCGTGGAAGGTTTCGATCGCCGAAGATCTGCGGGGCCATCCTGCGATCACAGAGCCGACCGACGCAGGAGGCGCCGGCTTCGATGCGCAGTGGGACGACCAATTCGTCTTCCCGGTGCGGGCAGCTCTCATCGAGGCTGACGACGCCCGCCGCGACATGTGGGCGGTGGCCCGGGCCCTCGATCATCGCTACGGCGCCGATGCGTTCCGTCGCATCATCTACACCGAGTCCCACGATGAAGTTGCCAACGGCAAAGCGCGGGTGCCCGAAGAGATCTGGCCGGGCAACGCCGACGGCTGGCATTCCGTGAAGCGTTCGATCCTCGGTGCCGTGCTGGTGTTCACCGCACCGGGGGTGCCGATGATCTTCCAGGGTCAGGAGTTGCTCGAAGACCAGTGGTTCCGCGACGACGACCCGATCGATTGGAGCCGCTTGGAGACACATGCCGGAATCGTTCAACTCTTCGCCGACCTCATCGCACTACGCCGCAACCGGGCGGGAGCCACCGCGGGGCTCACCGGGCAGCATCTTCGTGTGCACCACATCAACGACGCCGACAAGGTGCTGGCCTATCACCGCTGGGCTGACGATGAGAGCGGGGATGTAGTGGTCGTCGCCAACTTCGCCGATCGCCGTTATGACCGGTACACCATCGGTGTTCCCCAGACAGGCGGCTGGCGGGTGATCTTCGACAGCGATGCGCCGCAGTATCACGAGCATTTCACCGGAAGCGGTGCGACCGAGCTGTCGGCGGACGAGCAGTCCCGCGAAGGGATGCCGGCCTCGCTCGACGTCGGTCTCGGTCCATACAGCGCCGTCATCTTGGTACCCAACTAGCCGACCGCTGGTGCGCCTTGTCCCCACGGAGTCCCCACGGAGCGATACTCTTGAGACAGCGGGTGTTTTCGCCGGCCTGCGCGGGGTAAGCACTCCCTGATCGCGTCGGCTCCCCGTCCAGGCAGACCCCGGATATGGCAACAGAGAACAAGAACACGACGAACACGAAACGTGACCCCGAATGGCGCGTCGAAGGCCTTCCCGACGACGAGGAGCGCCGTCCCCTGTGGCGCTCGCCCACACCCGGTGGGCGCTGGTTCTGGGCGGCTCTGCTGGCGGCGCTGGTGGTCAACTGGTTCGTGTCGAGCTGGGTGCTCGGCCCCGAGGCGGCGATCCGCATCCCGTACACCACGTTCCTCGAGCAGCTCGACGCCGGCAATGTCGACAGCGTCGTGACCACTGGTGAGGCCATCCAAGGCACATTTGGCGAACCGGTTGCCGACCCCGAGGACGAGACCATCACGTCCCGCACCTTCGAGACACGCCGTCCGGTCTTCGCCGAGGACGACCTGCTGCAGCGGCTCATCGATGCCGGCGTCGTGGTCAACGCCGAGCCGGTCGACGACGTACCGCTGTGGCAGCAGATCATCTTCGGCTTCGGGCCGACGCTGCTGCTTCTGTGGTTGTTCTTCAGCTTCTACCGCAGGGCCGGCCAGGGACTGGGTGCGCTGGGCGGTCTCGGGACGAGTCGGGCGCAGCAGTACGAGCCGAGCAAGGACAGAGTGACCTTCGAGGACGTCGCCGGTATCGACGACGCCGAGAATCAGCTGGTCGAAGTGGTCGACTTCCTGCGCAACCCGGAGAAATACACGAAGCTCGGTGCGGCGATTCCCCGCGGTGTGCTGTTGAGCGGCCCCCCGGGGACCGGCAAGACGCTGCTGGCCAAGGCCGTCGCCGGGGAAGCCAGCGTTCCGTTCTTCTCGATGGCGGCATCCGAGTTCATCGAGATGGTGGTTGGTGTGGGAGCCAGCCGGGTGCGGGACCTGTTCGAGAAGGCCAAGGAGGCCGCTCCGGCGATCGTGTTCATCGATGAGATCGATGCGATCGGTCGGGCACGCGGTGGAGCGATGTCGTTCGGGGGCCACGACGAACGCGAGCAAACACTCAATCAAATTCTCACCGAGATGGACGGGTTCGCCGGCAACGAGGGTGTGATCGTGATCGCGGCCACCAACCGCCCCGACATCCTCGATCCGGCGCTGCTGCGCCCCGGGCGGTTCGATCGCCACGTCACTGTTTCGCCACCAGACCAGATCGGCAGGAAAGCGATCCTGGAGGTGCACACGCGGGACGTACCGCTGGCGCCCGACGTCGACCTCGGCACCATCGCATCATCAACGCCGGGGATGGTCGGTGCGGATCTGCGCAATCTCGTCAACGAGGCCGCGCTCATGGCGGCGCGGCGCGGTCATGAGCAGGTGCAGATCGCCGACTTCACCGACGCCTTGGAGCAGATCGTGCTCGGTGCGGAGCGCAAGATCATGATGACCCAGGCCGATCGGGAGCGCACCGCGTATCACGAATCTGGTCATGCGCTGTTGGGCATGCTCGAGCCCGGCGCCGACCCGGTGCGCAAGATCTCCATCATTCCGCGGGGCAGGGCGCTCGGTGTCACGTTCCAGAGCCCGGAAGCCGATCGCTACGCCTACACCCAGGATTACCTGCTCGGCCGCATCGTCGGTGCTCTCGGCGGACGTGTGGCCGAGGAGCTCGTCTTCGGGGAGCGGACCACTGGTGCCGAGAACGACCTCACCCAAGCCACTCAGCTCGCCCGCAACATGGTGGGCCGCTGGGGCATGTCCGAACGGATCGGTCCGGTCGCCGTGGTCAAGGACGACCCGGCTCCGTCACCCTTCGGCGCAGATCAGGTATCGGAGCACACCCAGCGCCTGGTCGACGAGGAGGTGCGCAGCATCATCGAGAAGTGCGAGCAGCGTGCCCGGGAGATGCTGGAGAAACATCGGGACAAGCTCGATGCGCTGGCGGCGGCTCTGCTCGACAAGGAGACGCTCGAGGAGGATCAGGCCTACGAGATCGCCGGCATCGATCGCGAGATCGAGCCGGCCTGATACGCCGCTGCGTCAGCCCCTGCGCTCCTCGGCGGCGCCGCCGAGGATCCTGGCGGCGTAGTGCTCGGGCCAGGGTCGGTCGGCTCCCGACGCAGTGTGGGAGCGTTCTGCATCGATGAGGAGGTAGGTCAGCTCGCTGCGAGTGAGAACTCGTCCCAGGCGAGTGTCGAGGTGCGCCTGGAGATATCCGGCGTACCACAGCGCCCACTCCGGATCAGCGCCGTTGGTGGCAGCGTACGCGGCATGGTGGGCGTGGCCCGTCCGCCGCAGCAGCTCGGCCAGCTCGGGCTCTGCGATATCGGGTGCTGAGACATCGGGCTCGCTCACGACGTCGATCGTACCGATCGCCGGCCGTTGGGGGAGGGTGGGACGGGTCGCCCGTAGACTCGCTGCGATGACCGTCTGGGACGAGATCGCCGACTCCGTCTATCGCCGTCGCTTCACTTCGCTCGATCTCAATGTGGGGCTGGTCCTCGGCGAAGACGGTGCACTCGTCGTCGACACCCGCCAGTCGCAGAGACAGGCCCGCGAGCTCCTCACCGAGATCGCGCAGGTGACGTCGCTGCCGGTGCGCTGGGTCGTGAACACGCACTATCACTGGGATCACGTGTTTGGCAACGCCGAGTTCGCGGAGTCTGCCATCTGGGGCCACGTGCGGTGCCGGGAGTATCTCGAGCACGAGGGGGAACGGGCGAAGCGCGATGCCATCGCCTGGTTGGGGGAGGAGGAGCGGGCAGTGGTCGAGGAGGTGGTGATCGTCCCCCCGCAGCACGTCGCCGACCCGCGGGCCGACATCGACATCGGGGGTAGGGTGGTCTCGCTGGTGTGGCTGGGTCGGGGACACACCGACAGCGACGTGGTGGTCACCGTGTCCGATGCCGATGTGCTGTTTGCCGGCGATCTGCTGGAAAACGGTGCTCCACCGGTGTTTGGTGACGGGTTCCCGCTGGCGTGGCGGGAGACCGCCACTGCGCTGGCGGCCATGGGTTCCCGGGGGGTGGTGCCCGGTCACGGAGACACGATGACCCGCGCCGAGGTGGCTACGCAGGTCGAGGAGTTGACCGCCGTTGCTGCGCTGTGTCGTGAGGGATTGCGGGCAGGAACGTTCGATGCGAACGCCGGTCCCTATCCGGAGGCCGTCATGCGGACGGCCTTTGCGCGGGCGCAGCTGGAGGCGACCGAGGTCTGAAGGAGCATCGCGATCGCCGGCGCCCGGTTCACAGCGATGTCGCTGGCGGGACGATCCACTCACCACGACACATGACCATGGTGACGGTCTCCAGCAGACGAATGTCGTCCAGAGGATTCCCCACCACGCCGATCACGTCGGCGAGCATGCCCGGCGAGAGACGGCCAACCCGGTCGTCCCAGCCGAGCAGCTCGGCCGCCCATGCCGTTGCGGATTGGATCGCCTGGGCCGGGGTGAGACCATGATCGACGTAGTAGGCGAACTGGCGCCCCTGTGATCCGTGGGGAAACACGCCGGCGTCGCTGCCAAAGGCGACCTTCACGCCGGCGTGCACGGCTTTGGTGAAGCCGCTGCGCTGCACGTCGGTGGTCTCTGCCGTCTTGCGGAGCACCTCGTCGCTGTACCCGCGCTCAGGGCCGACCTCGAGTATGTAGTCCCCGTCGTACAGGTCGGCCACGAGATAGGTTCCGGTATCGACCATGAGCTCGATGGCTTCGTCGTCGAGCATCGAGCCGTGCTCGATGGAGCGGACCCCGGCACGCACCGCCCGCTTGATGCCGTCGGTGCCGTGAGCGTGGGCGGCGACGTATGTGCCGGCGTCCGTGGCCGTCTCCACCGCAGCCGACAGCTCGGCGGCGGTGAACTCCGGCGCACCGGGGCGGGTACCCGAGGTGAGCACCGCGCCGGTGGCGAGCACCTTGATGAAGTCGGCGCCGTAGCGGAGTATCTGGCGGACGGTGGAGCGAACCTGGTCGGCACCGCTCGCTACGCCGAAGCGGAGCTCGCGGGGGACCACGGCATCGACGTCGACGGCGAGACCGGTGATGTCGCCGGCGCCACCCGGCGCCGTGAGGTAGGCACCGGCGCACTGCATTCTCGGCCCGGCCACCCAGCCGGCATCGATCGCATCGCGCAGCGCGACATCGGTGAAGGCGCGCCAGGTCCCGATGTCTCTGACCGTGGTGAAGCCCGCGCGGACGGTCTCGGCGGCGTGTTTCACGCCGATGAGCGCATCTTGGGCGCCGCTGCGCTGCACCAAGGACGCAAAGCCGTGTCCGTCATCGAGTGGTGCTGCCAGATGGGTGTGGGAATCGATGAGACCCGGCAGCAGCGTCACGTGTGGGAGTGGTTGGGTGATACGGTCGGCGACCTCCGCCACCGGTGCTACGGCACGCACGAGCCCGTCATCGATGACGATTGCATGATCGGTGAGCATGGTGCCGGTGGCTGCGTCGAACACCCGATCCGGTGCCAGCACGTGGGATACCATCGCCGCAAATGTACCCGACGGGGTGGTGGGCAGCCCGGGGGGCGTTACCGGGCTGCCCCAACCTTCAGTCAGTGCAGAGTGTGGGTCTCACGGGGCGACCGTCTCTTCCCGGTATGACCCGGTCAGCAGAAAAGCCATGTCGGGATCACCTTGTGCCAGGTCGAGCCCGCCACCGGCGACGCTCCCGGTCAGTACTGCGTTGCGTTGCGATCCCCGCAGCTTGGAATGGAACTTGAAGCCGGGGATGTCTTTGATGGAGACCCCATCGGTGAAGGTGAACACTTCGCCGACACCGGTCCACGCCAGATCGAGGGTGACGGTCACCGGCTCGAGGTCGACGCACGGCTCCTCGGGAACCATGCCGGCGGGACCGCTGTCGATGCACTGGTATCCCGAGAGCGGCACGTCGATCGTGGCCTTGGCACCCGACAGCGTCGTGTCGAAGGTGAACTTAGCGCTCGCATCGTTGCCAACGAAGCCTTCGTACTCGGTCCGCAGCACCGTGTTCGTGGCGGGATCGGTCTCCTTGTGCACGTAGTACAGCTTCACCTGGGGGATCTTGGTGTGGTTCTTGCCGTAACCGCTGAGCGAGGTCGAGATGTAGTACACCTGGAGCGTCAAGTCGCTGAACGTGGTCTCCGTTTCGTTGATCCAAACTCCGGCGGCGACCCGGACCTCCTCGGTGTATGCGACCGGATCGGCAGCGGCGGCGGCAGGCATCGCGCCGAGCGTCGCCAGCAATGCGGTTGCGGCCACCAGGGGCCGGAGGGCACGTAATCGGGGCAATCGGGCACGACGTTGACGACGGGGCATCGGGTCTCCTTGGTGAGGGTCTGTATCGCACCACCCGCGGCGCTTGGCACAGGGTCGGTCAGGCCGCTAGTGCTCCATCAGGAGACCGTCAGGGTCGCCGTCCGTTCGAGGTCCATCGCCTCTGGCAAGCATCGATGAGGGCAGGCACGATGCAGGGGTTGACAAGAAGGAGGTGGCTCGTGACCACTACGCCGAGCTCGGTCCACGAAGCGCTTGCGCAGCGCCGGGCCAAGTATCTGACGGGCGTGATGTGGCATGTCGGCGCTTTCGTGATCATCAATACGTTCTTCGTGGTGCTCGACGCGATCGGCGCTGCCGGGCTCACCTGGATCCTGTGGATCATCGGCGTGTGGGGCTTCGCCCTGGCGTTCCACGTCCTCGCCTACCTGGTCGATGGTCGCCAGGTCGAGCATCGCAAAGCAGCCGAGTACCTCGCAGAGAGCAAAGAGCAGGGCGTTCGCGTCGAGTAGAGCGCCGCCCCCGCCCGTATCAGCGCGAGCGGGCTGCGGGTTGCGGTGCGTTCTGGCGCAGACGGATCCGCAGACGTTGTGAAGCGAGTACTGCAAAGAACGCAACGATGGGGACCAGGGCCATGGTGGCAGAGCCCGAGGTGCCGGCGTGGTGTCCGACAGCCAGCCCGACAACCACTGAGCCGACACCGATGAGCGCGGCAACTCCCATCATCGCCGGAACGCGACGAACCAGCAGCGCGGCGGTCGCCGGTGGGCCGACGAGAAGCCCGAAGACGAGCAACGTGCCGACGGTCTGGAACGACGAGACGATCACCAGGGTCACCAGGCCGAGCAAGGCGGCGTGGGCCAGACCCGGCCGGAGCCCGAGGAGCTGAGCCTTTTCCCAGTTGAAGGCCACCACGAGGAAGGGGCGATAGAGCCACAGCGATGCGCCGAGCGCAACCACCGCGGTGAACGACACGACTATGAGATCCGTGGTGGTCACGCCCAGCGCATCACCGAACAGCACGTCGTTGAATTCGACCACAGACGAGGGCGTGCGCGACACGATGATCACGCCGAGTGCAAGCATGCCGACGAACAGCAGCCCGATCGAGGTGTCCTCGGTGAAGCGAGTCTGCCGCTGCACGACGGTGATACCGGCGATCATCACCAGCGCCGCGGCGGCAGCACCCAGCAGGACGTTCACATCGAAGATGATGGCGAGTGCGATGCCGGGGATGACCCCGTGGACGAGTGCATCACCCAGGAATGTCATACCCCGAATGACCACCCAGGTTCCCACTATGGCCAGTGCGATCGCCACCAGCGAACTGCCGATGAGGGCGCGCTGTTGGAAACCGAGTGCGAACGGATCGACGACCCAGCTCATGCGAGCGCCTCGGCGATGAGTGCGGCGTTCGTCTGCAGCATGCCGATGAGTGTCTCGGCTCCTGAGCCGGGCTCGCCAACCGACTCGGTGTGCAGCGGTACCACAGCCACGTCGTGATCGAGCTCGGCGGCAATCGCCTCGGCCAGCGCCTGGGGCTCGGTGGTCTCAACGAAGATGGCCGGGATGTCACGGTGCGCCATCAGTGTCACCAGGTCAGCGAGCTCGGCCGAGCTGGGATCGGCGAGCGTGGTCCCACCGGGGACGATCGTGCCGGCGATCTCGAACCCGTAGCGTTCTGCGAAGTAGCCGAGCACATCGTGGTTGGTGACGAGCACCCTGGCATCGGTCGGGATGCCCGCCAGCATGTCAGTGATGGTGTCGTGGGTTGCGATCAGCTCGTCGGCGAACATCTCCGCTCGCTGCGGCCAGTCGCCCGACTGGTCGACCGCTGCCAGCTCGACGGCGATCAGGCGGACGGCATCGGCCATACGTAGTGGGTCCAGCCAAACGTGGGGATCGAGTCCCGCTGCGGGCTCTCGCGAGAACGGCAGCGGATCCACCAGGGGAGCGATCTCCACGACGTTGGCCCCGTCCTCTGCGGCGCTGTCCAGCACGTCGATGAGCGACTCCTCCAAACCGAGTCCGTTGGCGACAACGAGATCAGCAGACGCGATCGCCGCGACCTGTTGCGAGCTCGGCTGGTACTCGTGCGGGTCGGTTCCCGGCGGGAGGAGCACCTGGACGGAAGCTGCATCGCCAACGATGTTGGTGAGGACATCCCCCAGGATCGTCGTGGTGACGACCACCGACGGGCCAGCGTCGTCGTTGCCGGTGTCGTCGCTGCCGGAGTCGCCACATCCTCCCACGAGAAGGATCGCGAGCACTGCGATGAACAGGGAAGAGAGCTGTCGCATTGCTCCACTCGAAATCGCGCCGCATGCCGATTCTCGGAATCTTGAAGAGAATGAGAACCATTACTATTCTCGTGAGAATCATACTCAGAAAGACGATGGAGTGACAAGACCCGCCTTGCATCGGGAAGTGGAGCGCAGGCTGCGGGAGCACGGTATCCGCTACACCGCCGGTCGGGAGACGGTGGTCGCCGCGCTCGCCAATGGCGCGGGTCCCCGATCGGCCGCAGAGTTGCACGAACAAACCGCCGGATCCATCCCGGTGTCGTCGTTGTACCGCTCTCTCGGCGTGCTCGAGGAAGCCGGCGTCGTCGTGCCTCATTTCGGTGCCAAAGGCCTCACCCGCTTCGAGCTCGCCGAGTGGTTCACCGGGCACCATCATCACCTCGTGTGCACCGACTGCGGGTCCGTCGACGACATCGAGATCGGCGAGGACCAGGAGCGGGAGGTGCAGGCCCTGGTGGACGAGATCGGTGCTCAGGCTCAGTTCCACGTCACCGACCACGTGCTCGAGATCGAGGGCAGATGCGTCCGATGCCGCTGACGACCGCAGTCGAGGCCACCGACGTCGTGCTCGCCTATGACGGCGCCGTGGCGCTCGATCGATCGACGTTCACCATCCCGGCAGGGACGATCACTGTCGTGATCGGGCCCAACGGATCGGGCAAGTCGACCTTGCTCAACGGTATTGCCGGCCTCCTCCCACCCCGGAAGGGGACGCTCCGGGTACCTGCCGTGAGCAACGATGTGCGTCGCATCTCGTATGTGTTCCAAACGACAAAGGTCAGCGACGCCCTACCGGTGACCGCTCGCGAGATCGTCACGATGGGACGCTACGCATCGGCAGGTGCGCATCAACGGTTGACCAGCGAAGACCACGATGCGATCGAGCGGGCCATGGAACGCACCGGGATGACGGGCTTTGCGGACAAGCATCTCCACGAGCTGTCCGGAGGGCAACGGCAACGAGTCTTTCTCGCCCAGGGCCTGGCCCAGGATCACGACCTGTTGCTGCTCGACGAGCCGCTCACCGGGATCGATCTCCCCACGGCGCAGGCCATCGACAAGGTGATCCACGCCGAGCGCAATGAGGGGTGCACGGTCGTTTTCACCAGCCACGATCTCACCGAAGCGCAAGTGGCCGATCATGTCGTGCTGCTCTCGGGCAGAGTGATCGCGAGTGGACCCCCCGAGACGGTGCTCACACCACAGCATCTCTCCACCGCCTACGGAGCGGCGCTGCTGCACGTCGATGACGGCACCGTATTCGTGGACGACGCCATCCACGTCGATCCCACTCGGCACGACGATGCGGCCCCTCCGGTGACACAGTGACACCCCACGGAGAGCGTGAGCAGAGCCGGAGTACGCTGTTGCCACGTGATGTCTGGTGACGTGACGACAGCAGGGGACGACCCCTCGGAGGTCCGATCGATTGCAGCCCGGTGGTGACCGAGTCTGCCGGCACGGAGGATTGGTCGGGTCTGCTGCTGTTCGCCCGCTACGCGTATCCGCCAAACGAGCGGGGCTACTGCGGTCCGCAGGACCATCGGGCGCTGCTCGAATATCGAACATCCGCAGTCGTCGATGCGGGTCTGGCCGAGCTGGCCAGGTCGTTCCACGGGCCGTGGCCCTACCTGCGGCTTCTCGCGGAGACGACGGGAGCGGGTGCGCCGTTCAGCCACCGGATCGTCGAGGCCTATTGGGTCGGGAACGAGCTGCTCGATCGAGTCGGCACGATCGACTTCGGCAACACGGTCGAAGCCAGATTCCGGCCCCGAACCGGTTCCAAGTGGTCGATGATGGCCGCGGCGATCCCGGGAGGCGTTCCGCATCACAGTTTTCACGTGTTCGCCACCTATCCGTGGGTCGGGCTCCTCACGGAATCGGATCGCGGCGAACCGCTGCAGATTCTCGACCAGTGCCGCATCCGTTGGGGCCGCGTGTCCTCGGTCGAAGGGAACCACGTCGTCGTGACCAGCCGCCCGCTGGAATTCGACGGGGGGCGGCTCTTCCTCGGCGAGCCCCGGCCCGAGGTGGTGACGGCTATTGACGATGGACTGGGCCATCTCGAGCCCTTGCATCCCGGAGACTGGGTGTCGATGCACTGGAGCTGGATCTGCGACCGGCTCAGCCCCGTGCAATTGAATGCCTTGCGTCGCTTCTCGGCCCGGCAGCTCGATCACACCAATCGGGAGCTGGCGCACCCAGGGCCACAGACCGTGCTCGGCTGAGATCGTGGTTCGGTTGACTGGTGGCCGGGTTCACCCCTCGGGCCCAATCCGCACCAACCGAAGACGCCGGGCGTCGTGGGTCGTCGTGCTGGCTCTGGGCGTTGCCACGTGTGGCAACGGGACGCCCGACGACGAAGTGGTGCGGCTCTATACGAGTGTGACCCAGGACACGGTAGATGCGGTGGTGGCCGGATTCGCAGCCTCGCATCCCGACCTCACGGTCGAGGTGTTCCGTGCTCCCACCGGTGAGCTCACCGCTCGGATCGCCGCCGAAGAGCGCGCAGGAGGGTTGCAGGCCGATGTGCTGTGGCTGACCGACCCGCTGTCGATCCAGCAGTACGACCGAGAGGGGATGTTGCGCAGCTGGCAGCCGGTCGAGGCTGCTGCGATCCCCGAGGAATATCGCACCGGATCGTTCTTCGGCACTCGGGTGCTCAACCTGGTGATAGTCGCCGGTATGGAGGCGGCCGCGGGGGTTGCGGATTGGAACGATCTCACGACGGTGAGCGGCGGCGTCGCCATGCCGGATCCCGCGTTTGCAGGTTCGGCGTTCGGTGCGCTGGCCTTCTTCGTGCTCGATGCCGGGTTTGGCATCGAGTTCTACCGGGCACTTGCCGCAAACGAAGTCACCGAGGTGCGTTCACCGGGGGATGTCGTCACCGGCGTCGCCGAGGGCCTCTACGCTGCGGGCATCTCGCTCGATCGCACGGTGCGGGGCGCCATCGCCGATGGATCTCCGGTGGAGCTGGTGTGGCCGGTCTCGGGAGCCATCGCCATCTACAGCCCCATCGCCGTGGTGGACGCCACCGGGGGCGACTCGGCTGAAACGTTCGTCACACACGTCCTCGGTGTCGAGGGCCAGACCGCCATCGCAGCTACAGGGTGGGAGCCCGCACGTCGTGATGTCGAATGGTCCCGAGGCGGGCTCCAGGTCGTGGTCGACTGGGCGGCCGCTTTCGACCGTCAGGAAGATCTGCTCGCCGAATATGCGACTGTCTTCGAGCAATGATGTTCCACCAATGATCCGGCGGCGAGTAGGTGAGTGGACGCTGGTGGCTGCCGTGTTCGGAGCGCTCGGCGCACTCGTGGTGGTCCCGCTCACCGAGCTCGCTGCGGTGGCCGCCGAGCAGTTCCCGCTCGATGCCGCGGTGATCTCCCGGGAGGTGGTGCGCAACACGATCGGGGTGGGTCTGGTCACGGCGATGCTGGCGACGTTGCTGGGTGTGGGGGCGGCCGTGCTCACCGAGCGGGTCGTGGTGGCGGGGCGCCGTTGGCTCCGGCTGGCGGTGCTGTTGCCGGTCCTGATTCCCCCGTTCGTGGTAGCGATGAGCTGGCTGCGAGCCTACGGTCCGAGCGGCCTCATCGACGACTTGGTTGGGCTCGGTTTCGATGCCGTATTGGGACCGATCGGCGTCGTGATGGTCATCTCGGTCAACGCCATGCCGCTCGCCTATCTCGTGTGTGCGACCGCGCTCAACACGCGAGCGCGACACGATCTGGAGCTGGCCGCGCGTAGTTCGGGAGCCTCCCCGCTCACCATGGTCCGCACGATCACGGTCCCGCTCCTCGCCCCGGCGCTCTTGGGTGCGGCGGCGCTCGTCTTCGTGCTGGCGATCAACTCGTTTGGGGTTCCGGCGGTGTTGGGAACGCCGGCGTCGTTCGACGTCGCCACCACCCAGATCTACGGAGACCTGGCTCTCTCCGCTCAACCGGAGGCCTTCAGCCGGGCAGTGCTGCTGGCAACGGGTCTCGTCATGGTCGCGCTGGTCTTTGCCGCGGGAGCAGAGGGGCTCCTCGGCCGGCGCCGCGTCGAGGCGACGGCGGGACAGCTCTTGCCGTTCCGGCACAGCACTGTCAGTCGATCCTGGATTGCCATCGTCGCCTGGGGAGTGGCCGTAGCAGTGGTACTTCTCCCGCTCGTCGTCTTGATCCTGGTCTCGATCACTCGGGGTGTCGGTGTGCCCCCGACACCGGCCAACTGGACGCTGCAGCATTTCCGCGAGGCGCTCGACGGTCGGTTGCTCGCCGCTCTTGCGCGCAGCGGGCTGCTGGCTGCAGTGGCGGCCACGGCGGCGGTTGCGCTCGGGGGTGCGGTGGCGGCGATCGGCAAACGTAGATTGCGAGGCGTCGCCGCTGTGTTGGTCCTGCTCACCTTCGCCGTGCCCGGCTCGACGCTTGCTGTCGCCATGTTGCTGTCGTATGCCCCAACGCTGCGGGATACGCTGCTGCTCATCCTGCTCGCCTACCTCGCCAAGCTGTGGGCCGTCGGGCACCGCACCGTCGCAGGGTCCGCGAGCAACCTCGCTCCCGACCTCGTGCGTGCGGCGAGAAGCAGCGGTGCCGGGCGGGTGGCCACCATGCGCACGATCGTTCTCCCCTTGCTGCGGCCGGCGCTCGTCGGTGGGTGGCTGCTCGTCTTCGTGATTGCGTTCCACGAGCTCACGATGTCGAGCCTCCTCTACGGACCGGGTACGGATACGCTGGCTGTGGCGGTGCTGAACCTGCAACAGCTCGGCGATGTTCCGGTTTCGTCGGCGCTTGCCGTGTTGCTCACGGTGCCACTGCTCGTCGTCGCCCTGCCGCTGCTGGTGCTGGGACAGCTGCCACGCCGACTGCTGGGAACCGGGTGATGGCGGTGCTCGAGTGCCGAGGATTGACGGTGCGCTACGGCGACGTGGTCGCGCTCGACAGCGTGGACGTCTCGGTGGCGCCCGGGGAGACGGTGGCTGTGCTCGGACCATCCGGCTCAGGGAAGAGCACCCTGCTGTATGCGATTGCCGGATTCGCCGATCTCGATGCGGGAGAGATCTCCGTTGCTGGTGTGGAGGTCGCAAGCACCAGGACAGCGGCTCCGCCGGAGGAGCGGGCCATCGGCTTCGTGTTCCAGAACTACGCGCTGTGGCCTCATCTGACAGCCGAGGAGACCGTTGCTTACCCGCTGCTGCGCAGCGGGATGGGGCGGGCCCAGGCCCACGAGGAGGCGCACCGCCTGCTCGACAGCGTTGGGATCGCAGAGCTGGCACGACGCAAGCCCGCAGAGCTGTCGGGGGGCCAGCAGCAGCGCGTCGGGCTCGCCCGGGCGCTGGCCCGCTCCGCCAAGCTCTTCCTCCTCGACGAACCGACTGCTCACCTCGATGCGGCGTTGCGCACCGCCGTCCAGGAAGAGATCGCCACGCGCACCTCCGCTGGGTCGGCAGGCGTCGTCTATGCCACGCACGATGCGGTCGAGGCGCTCGCCGCCGCCGATCGAGTGGTGGTGCTGCGGCAGGGTCGAGTCGTCCAGGTCGGCTCCCCCGTAGACATCTACGAACGGCCGGTCGATCGATGGACGGCGACGTTGACCGGAGCGGTGTCGGTGATCGAGGCGGACCTGGAGACGGAGGCAACGAGGACCGTTGCAAGGTTCGGGTCGCTGCGGGTTGCGGTGCACGGTGCGGCGCCAACCGGGTCGCACGGCGAGCTGCTGATCCGGCCGGAGTGGATTGTCGTCGGTGACACCGATGCCCCAAGCGGCGTCATCAAGGGAGAGGTGGGTGCTCGTTGGTTTCGCGGTCCGCACACAGACTATGAGGTCACGACCCCGGTCGGGGTGTTCACGGCTCGCGTCACGGGAGCGCCGCAGTTCGAGATCGGGGAACGGATCGGGCTCACGATGACTCGAGCGTGGCTTCCTCCAGGGTGAGAAGGGGGTGAGCCACGACGACGGCCTGCGGGCGGTCTGCACGTCGACCCCTGAGTGACGGCATGCGGAGTCACGGGATCCACCGGCCTTGGCAGGCGACGGTGGTCGAGCCGAACGGCGGCGCCCGAAACCGATCGCACACCGACGTCGGCCGAATGGGGGACAACCCCCATGGTGGCCAATGGAGAAGCCTGGCACCGTGGCCTCATGCACATCGATTCCGATCGCGATCGGCGGCCGACCTCGTGGCTCGCCTCCGTGCGGGAGCGACGGCTGTGGATGCTCGCCGGCCTGCTGGTGGCGACGATCTACTCCACTCTCGGACTTGCGTCCCGGCTTGCCGGATCCATCGAACAGGGCATCTTCGATGCCCTGTTCGTCGTGGGTTTTGGACTCGCCGTGACCGCCATCGCCGTCATCGGGTGGAGGTACCGACCCGGTGGTGCCGAAATCGGTGTTGCCCTGGCAGTGGTGGCTGCGTACCTCATGGTGCTGGCCCGCATCGGCACGCCGGCGGAGCGCACGCACCTCTTCGAGTACAGCTTGGTGGCGGTGTTGATCCATCAGGCGCTCGAGGAGCGGCGCAGCCACGGACGGAGGGTGCCCGTCCCCGGTGTGATGGTCGTACTGCTGACGGTTTGCCTCGGCTGGATCGACGAGGCGATCCAGCTGGTGCTCCCGGGTCGGGTGTACGACCTGCGGGATGTCGGGTTCAATGCGCTGGCGGCGGTGCTGGCGGTGGCGGCGAGCGTTGTGCTGGCTCGGTTGCGGCGAACGACGAGGAGCCGTGTAGCCCGGTGACCGGTAGGCTCGCTGGACCCGTCCGGTGGAGGATCTAATGGGCAAATCCTTGATGCTGTTCTTCAACCGGCTACACGCAATGCTGATCAGGACGACTGGAAGGTTCGGTGGTGGTAGCGACGACGGGTCGCTGCTCGTGTTGCGCCATGTAGGCGCCAAGTCGGGCGTTCGCCGGGAGAGCCCGCTTGCGTTCGTGCGTCATGGTGAAGGGTACGTCGTGTGCGGCTCGATGATGGGAGCGCCACGCCACCCGGGTTGGTACCACAACCTCAAGGCACACCCTGAGGCTGCGATCGTGGTGCAGAAGGAGACGATTCCGGTGCGAGCCCGGGAGCTGGAAGGAGACGAGCGGGAACAGGTGTGGCAGCGTTTCGTCGCGCTCGACGACAGGTGGCGACAGTACGCCGAGAAAACCGAACGTGTGCTTCCGCTCATGGCACTCGAGCCGCGCTGAAGACGTCTCTTCGCCACGATATCGCCGGTGCACCTCGTCCTGTCGGCGATACTGAGCCCATGGCGTACACCGTGCTCGCCCACACGGCAGACACCGGGATCGAGGCGACAGCTGATTCGCTCGCCGAATTGGTCGCCGACCTCGCCAACGGCATGTTCGCTGCCGTGGGCCGGCCCCATTCCACCGGAGAACGTCACACCGTGGACCTCCAGGTTGCGACGGCGTCCGATCCCGAGGATCTCGTGGTGGACGTGCTCTCTGAGCTGCTCTACGAATCGGAGGTGCGTGACATGCTCTTCAGCGAGATCGTGTGCGAACCCACGGGTGACACGGAATGGCTCATTCATGCCGTCGGCGTCGACAACGCCCATGTCGACGTGTCGGGCCCCCCGGTGAAAGCAGTGACCTATCACCGATTGGAGGTGCGTCACGACTCCTCTGGGTGGTATGGACGTGTGTACCTGGATGTGTGAATGAGAGAAGAACGATGAAACCAAGGCGAGTCGGAGACGTCACATGGGAGATCCCGCAGCATGGAGACATGCGGGTCCCTGGTCGCATCTTTGCGTCGGAGCGGTTGCTCGGTCCCATCGTCGACGAGCGATCCGCCGATCAGGTTGTCAACGTGGCGCATCTCCCCGGCATCGTCGAGGCGTCTCTGGCCATGCCCGACATCCACTGGGGATACGGGTTTCCCATCGGTGGCGTTGCGGCCACCCGAGTCTCCGACGGGGTCGTCTCTCCCGGAGGCGTCGGTTTCGACATCTGTTGCGGGGTGCGGTTGCTGGCCTCGTCGTTCCATGCAGCCGACTTTGCAGAACACGGCGACGCCGTGATGGCGGAGCTGGACGGCCGCATCCCGCGTGGGATCGGCAAGGGCGGCATTGCACCTGCATCCCTGGTCGGTCCGGTCCTCGCATCGGGTGCCGCGGCGGCCGTCGGCGCCGGCTACGGCTGGGAGGAGGATCTCGCCAGGTGTGAAGAAACGGGCACGTCGGTGGGGGCCGATCCGGGCGTGCTCTCGGAGAAGGCGATCGGCCGAGGCAATGCCCAACTCGGCTCACTTGGTGCCGGCAACCACTTCCTCGAGGTCCAGGCCGTCGATGAGGTCTTCGACGTCGCTGCCGCCGAGGTCTTCGGGATCGCCGAGAACATGGTCGTGGTGATGATCCACTGCGGTTCGAGAGGTCTCGGCCACCAAACCTGTACTGACCACGTGCGGCTCATGGGCGATGCCATGCGGCGCTACGACATAACCGTGCCGGACCGCCAGCTCGCTTGTGTACCCATTCGATCGCCGGAGGGAGAGCGGTACCTGGCGGCGATGGCAGCCGCCTCCAACTTCGCTTGGGCCAACCGTCACATCCTCGCCCACGAAGCTCGGGCGGCGTTCGCCGCCGGGTTCGGGATGTCACCGGAGGACACGGGCATGCGTCTCGTCTTCGACGTGGCGCACAACCTCGCCAAGATCGAGACCCACGACGTCTCCGGGGAGCCGACGCGGGTGTGCGTCCACCGCAAGGGCGCCACCCGTGCGCTGGGACCGGCTCACCCCGACCTGCCCGACGACCTGAGAGCCATGGGCCAGCCGGTGCTCATCCCGGGAAGCATGGGCACGGCATCATGGGTGTTGCGGGGTCTCGACGAGAATCCGGCGTTTGCCTCGGCCGCCCACGGTGCCGGGCGAGTGATGAGCCGCAAGAAAGCGAAAGCACAGTCGGGTGGGCGTGAGGTTCGTCACGCCCTGGAGGAGCAGGGGATTTCGGTGCGTCCCCGTTCGGTCGGACTGCTCTCAGAAGAGGCGCCGTATGCGTACAAGGACGTCGATGAGGTGGTCGATGTGTGCCAGCGAGCGGGTCTCGCCGCCCGGGTGGCCCGCCTCCGTCCCCTCGGCGTCGTCAAGGGCTAGGCGAGTGCTGTGTGGTGCACTCGCCAACCAGGGGAGGCTCGCTCGGCTCAGGCCGATGCGGCGTAGGGTCTGCCGGTACTTGTCGTGACGTGCTCGAGCAGGCTCTCCACGTAGTAGCCCCAGTTGAAGTTGTAGATCCCGTAGGCGTCGTCGCTCAGCTCGACGGCGTAGTGCTGCCAGAATCGAAGACGGGTCCGGCCGTCGTCGAGCTCACCCAGCTCGAAGCGAAAGGTGTTGTCGGCCCACGGCTCGTACCCGGCGGTGCATCTCCATTCCAGACTGGCTCGATCGTCGAGCGACGTCACCTCCATCTCCGGATTGAAGCCCTCCTCGAAGGTGAAGCGAATCACCGCACCTTCGGTGGGTGCCGGCGCTTCGACCTCCGTGAACCACCAGCCGGCGAGTCCATCGGCTGTGATGAGCGCATTCCAGACTGCGTCTCGAGGTGCCGCGATGTCGAGCACGTGGTGAAAGGTCTTCATCCATAGTCCCCTCACCTCGGTGAAAGCGGCCGAATCCGACGCTACCCGGAGTCGCTCGGATCCGAGTGATGTGACATGATCTGCCCACTTGATTCTTCTCTCCGGGTGCGATAACTTGCAACCAAATGGTTGTAGATCAGCTCACCGATGCAGAGATCGATCGGTTGTTCCACGCCCTCGCCGATTCCACCCGGCGCGACATCGTCGTGCGTGCGGCGGGCGGGGATCTTTCGGTGTCTGCACTGGCCCGCTGCTATCCGATGAGCGTCACCGCCATCCAAAAGCACGTGACTGTCCTGGAGTCGGCCGGTCTCGTACGCAAGGAGCGGCGTGGTCGAGAGCAGATCGTCACGACAGAACGTACCCAGCTCGCCACCGCCCATCAGGTTCTCGACGAACTCGAGGCAATGTGGCGCCAGAGGCTCGATCGGTTCGGCGAAGTTCTCGCCGACCTGGCACAAGGAGACCCGACATGACCGTCACCGACGTACACAAGGACACCGGCGCAGGCACCCTCACCGTCGTCGCCGAGTACAACGCATCCCCCGACAGGATCTGGCAGCTGTGGGCCGACCCGCGTCAGCTGGAACGCTGGTGGGGACCGCCGACGTACCCGGCGACCGTGACCGACCACGATCTGTCGGCCGGCGGTACCGTTCGCTACCACATGACCGGCCCCGAGGGCGATCAGCATCACGGTGGCTGGGACGTCGTCGGCTCTGATCGGCCGCACCGGATCGAGTTCGAAGACTTCTTCGCAGACGACGACGGCGCCGAGAACACCGATCTGCCTCGATCCCGCACGTCGGTGTCGATCGATGATGTTGGCGGAGGAATCACCCGGATGACCATCGAAACCGTGTACGGATCCCCCGAGGCCCTGGTACAGGTTCTGGAGATGGGTATGGAAGAGGGCATTCGCAGTGCGCTCGGTCAGATCGACGACGTGCTCGCCGCACAGCCCGTCTGACGGTCGGAGGCCCCATCGACGTGACCCAATACCGCGACGAGCTGCGACGGCGGCTGCGGGCGATGGCCACGGCGCCACCGCCTCCGCCGTGGCAGCTCACCGCCGACGCCGCGGTGGGTGGTCTCGTTTGCGTGGGCATCGCCGAGCAGAGCGTCACAACTGAGCTGGTCATGGCGGTTTCGTGGAGCGGTCGAGGAGTCTTCGACGCATCTAGTGGTGAGCTCATCGCACGAGATCGAGACGAGCTGACCGGGGACTGGTTCGACGAGCTCGCTCTCGAGGCACCCGGGATCGGTCCACTGGATGGTCGGCGCGTTCCGGTCGCTGGTCTGTGGGGTGGTGGTTTGCTGAGGTCAACCCGAGACGGCTGGAGCGTTGCGGTGCACGCCCCGGACTGGCCGCTGGAGATGGTGGTCCTGCAGCCACCCGGAAGCGACATCATGAACGAGCGGCGTGCGAGCGGGTGTGTGGTCATCGACCGACCGTCCGCCGACCTTCGAGCCGTCGGTTTCTCCGCATCGGGTCGCATGTTGGTGCAGGCAACGTCGGCCGATCTTCGACTTTGGGTCCGCAGCGGCGTCTGAGTAGCCATGGCAGTTTGGGGGTCTCAGGGTCGCAGATCGCGATCGCGCAACCAGGCCGCAAACAGGGGATCGACGAGTTCGAGGTCCTCGTCGTAGGGTCGCCACACCAGGCTGCGTCGCTCGAGGGCTTTGAGTGCGCTCGCCGCCGTGCCCTTGGCGAGCCCGAGGCGCTTGGCCGCCGCGCCATATGGCGGCTCGCCCCAGGCGAGTACCCGACACAGCCTGCGCTGACCGGGTTCGAGACCGGACTCAACGGCGACGAACTCGTACTGGCTCCGGCGCATCGCCTCCGCATAGGCGGTTGCCCATTCGTCGTCGCCGGCTGTCGTGTCCGGGGCGGTGGCTTCCCACAGATGATGCGCCAGAAACGCCGCCCGTTGCGGGTGCCCGGCCGCCGTCGCCAACAGGTGAGTGAGGGCGGAACCGGGGAGGCGTCCGGTGTCCTCGAACTTCGCCTGGATCAGCTCGCCCAGGTCGTCGTTGCGGAGCCGCCCAAGCCGAAACTGCTCGGCCTGACCGTACAGAGGAGCGGTGCGCTCGGCGAACATCGCACTCAAGATCGACTGCTCCGACCCGGCGAAGAGATACGACAGGCGATCGCGCTGATGTTGGATCGTGGCCCGCAGGACGGCCTCCGCCTCGGCGACGACCCGCACCGCCTGGAATTCATCCATCACCACGAGAGCTCGCATCGCCAGCTCGCCGGCGACCTCGTAGGGGAGCTGCAGGAGGTCCTCGACGAGAGCCGGAGCCGGCCGCTCGCCGCGTCCGAAGCCGACCCGTGCCGGTCCGATCCCGAGCTCACCCGAGATTTCCGGTCTTCGGCTCGCGCGACGACCAAGCAGCGTGGCGAACTTCCCGTCGGGGCTCGCCTGAAATGCCCGGCCGATGCGATTGACGATGTCGTCCATGGTCTGCACACCGAGAAAATCGACGAGTACCACGGCGAGCTCGTTTCCCACAGACGCCTCGTAGCGGACCCGGTGGATCAGGCTCGTCTTCCCGAACCGACGAGGGCCGAAAAGCACCACAAAGCGGCCGTGCATGGCTCGATCGGTGAGGGCGGCGATCTCGATGTCGCGCCCGACCACATCCTCCGGCGGGGCCGGGCCGTCGAAGACGAATGGGGAGGTCTCGACCTGCATGGTTCGGAAGAACGATACCAGATGGGTATTGCATCACGGTACATGAGCCCGTCGAGCCGAGGTCGGCACTGGGGCCATATGCTGGACGGGTGAATGGCTCTCGCCCTGCCACGATCGCCGATGTCCACGAGCTCGCAAGCGCAATGCCAGGAGCGGAACGCAAAGAAGGCACTGCGAGCAACGCCATCTACGGGGTGCGTGGCAAGAGCTTCGTGTTCTTCCGCAACCCCCGGCCCGACGCCGTCGATCCCGACACCGGCGAACGGTATACGGACGTGATCGCCATCTGGGTGGATTCGGAGGAGGACAAATGGGCGCTCGTCGAGGACGAGTCGACGCCGTTCTTCACGACTCCACATTTCGACGGATACCCGGCCGTGTTGGTGAGAGCCGCCCGGCTCGGCGAGCTCGATCGCGACGAGCTCGCCGAAGTGATTGCGGAGGCCTGGCTGGTGCGAGCGCCGAAGCGCCTCGGCGAGCAATGGCTGGCCGAGCATCCCGACTGGCCCGCAGATGACTGAGCGCCGATGAGCGTTCGGTTACCGATCGAGACCGAGCGGCTCATCATCCGTCCCCTCGAGTTGGATGACGCCGTTGCTCTGCACGACTTGTACGGAGATCCGGAGGCCATGCAGCATCTGGTCGGCGATATAGCGAAGACCGTGGACCAGTCGAGGGAATGGATCGCCGCAAAGATCGATCTCCACAGCCGCACTGGGCTCAGCATGTGGGCCGTGATCGCCAAGGCAACGGGGGATGTCGTCGGTGACGCCGGCCTCCAGCGGCTCGGCGACGCCGGGCTCATCGAGGTCGCCGCCCGGATGCGGCGGCGGTTCTGGGGCAACGGGTATGGACGGGAGGCGGCGGAGGCGCTCATACGCATCGGGTTCGAGCAGCTCGGCGTGGAACGAATCGTCGGCCTCACCGCACCCGAAAACGTGGCGGCGCAGCGGGCGATGGGGGACATCGGCATGCGGCCCGTGGGTCTGCAGCGACACTGGGAGCGCACTTGGGTGGTCTACGAGGCTCTTCGGCCGCTCCCGAGCTGAGCGCGCCTTGGTTTGGTCGGCCAACACCGCCTAGGCAGGCATGTAGCGAGATCGGTAGGGTAGGACGGACGGCGCAGCCGTTGTCCGACGAGAAGGGAAGGGTGTCGACATGTCTGATGTGTCGTCGCGTTCGGTAAGGAACCGTGGTCGAAGAAGAAGTTTGCGAGGCCGATTGCTCGCTCTGGTGAGCGCCCTCGTGCTGATGGGGAGCACCGCCGCCATTGCGCAGACGTTCCCGCCGTTTCCCGAGCCGGCAGTGGGGCCATTCCCCGACACCGTGAACATGACGCTGGAGAGTCAGCTGCTCCCAGCCGAGATCGGTGCGGTGACGCCACGTTCCGGGGTGCTCCTCAACGACATTTGGGGCTGGACCTCTCCCGACGGGGAAGAGTATGCATTGGTCGGCACGGGCGACGGTATGTCGATCGTACGAGTCACCGATCCGGCCAACCCGGTCCACATCGGCATCGTGCCGACGACGGCGCCGGATTCCGTAGCCAACCTGTGGGGCGATGTCGGGGTCTACGACGCTGCCGACGAGAGCTACGCCTACTTCACCACCGAAGCAGACGCCGTGGGCATCCACATCCTGGCCCTCCGGCAACTCGATGGGATGGGGCCGGCGCCGGACCCGAGCCATGCCATCCCACCCACAGCGGTCTTCTCGGAGGGCGGGTACGACAGCGCGCACAACATCTATGTGAACCAGAGGACCGGCTTTGCGTACATCGCAGGTGTCGGGCTCACGGACGGTCCCACCGCCTGTGACGACCACACCTACCATCCGTCACGCTTCAACGCGATGATCCTCGACCTCAAGTCGGATCCGTTGAACCCGTCGATCGCAGCGTGTCTGGCGGACCATGCGGAGCACGATTTCTACGTCGTGAACTACAACGGCCCCGACAGGGACTACCAGAAGCGCGAGATCGCGTTCGTGTTCGACGGTCGTGACCGGGACACCGCAAGCCGCGGTGGTATGCGCACGGACGACACTCCGGGTGAGCTGGTTGGTGGGATGACCGAGATCTGGGACGTCACCGACAAGAGCGACATCAAGCTCATCTCGTCGTTCAGCGTGCCCGATATGTGCTTCTCGCACCAGGGATGGACCTCGGGGCCGCGCCACGAGTTCTTGCTGATCAACGACGAGGTGGACGAGATCCGGGACGCAGAAGACGCCGACGGGTTCTTCCGCAACAACTTCTGCAGCACCGACAACCCCCCCAACACCCTCAGCGGTCCGGGAATGTACGTGCTCAACGTCAAGGATCTCGACAACCCGGTGTTCCAGGAGCGCTTTGAGATCGACTCGCCGGGTGACAACGACCACAACTTCATGCGGGTCGAGAACAAGATCTTCTGGGCGGTGTACAACGCCGGCACCCGCGTGGTGAGGGTGCGCGAGGTTGGAGGCATGTTGCGGCTCCAGGACTTGGCTCACATGGACACCGAGCCGCGCGACGACGCCCCTGTCTTCAACGGGCAGTGGGGTATCTATGCGTTCGCCAACAGCGGCACGATCATTGCGAGCGACATCAACAACGGTCTCATGATCATGACCTTGAACAGGTGATACCGGAGATCGAATCGACCGAATGATCGCGGGACCCCCCGGGACACCGGGGGGTCTCGCTACGTGCGCAGCCGTTCCGGCCTTCGCGGGGGATTCACGGCTCGGTCGGTCCTGCATGCGGATAGGGTTTCGCCCGCAACGATCATGGAAAGGCTCGATTCGATGGAGATGGAGTACAGGCGGCTGGGGAGTGCCGGCATCAAGTTGAGCGTGCTCTCATTCGGTTCGTGGATCACCTTCGGTAGGCAAGCCGACCTCGGGCAAGCGACCGAGGCGATGCAGACCGCATACGAGGCTGGGGTCAACTTCTTCGACAACGCCGAGGTGTATGCCGGTGGCGAGGCGGAGACCATGATGGGAGAGGCGTTGCGCCGGCTCGATTGGCCGCGTCACTCCTATCTCGTCTCCACGAAGTTCTTCTGGGGCATCCATGAGGGCGTGAACACGAAGAACACGCTGAACCGCAAGTACCTGATGGAGGCGATCGACGGCTCGCTGGAACGGCTTGGCCTCGACCACGTGGACCTCGTCTTCTGTCACCGGTCCGATCCTGAGACGCCGATCGAAGAGACGGTGTGGGCGATGTCGGACATCGTCGGCTCGGGACGTGCTCTCTACTGGGGTACCTCCGAGTGGTCGGCCGATGAGTACCGAGCGGCCCACGAGATCGCCGAACGGCACCACCTGCGCAAGCCCCAGATGGAACAGCCGCAGTACAACTTGTTCCATCGCCACCGGGTCGAGAACGAGTACCGGCGGCTCTACGAGGACGTGGGCATGGGAACCACGGTGTGGAGTCCGCTGGCCTCGGGGCTCTTGACCGGCAAATACCTCGACGGTGTCCCTGAAGGCAGCCGGGCGGCGATCGTGGAGTGGCTCAGCGAAGAGCTCACCGATACCGAAGCGAACGAGAAGGTGAGACGGTTCGCCGCGATCGCCGACGAGCTCGACTGCACTCCGGCGCAATTGGCGCTGGCGTGGTGTGTCAAGAATCCCAACGTCACGTCGGTGATCACCGGCGCAAGCCAGGTGGAGCAGGTGCGGGAGAACATGCAAGCTCTCGAGGTCGTTGCGGCCCTCGGGGACGACACGATGCGGCACATCGACGAGATCTTCCCGCGCCCCGTCGATGCCGAGCTTTGATCGCAGCGGTCTTCAATGACTGACAAGGGCCGCGTGACCGTCGTGATCACCGGGGCCTCGCGGGGGATCGGTCTCGCCATCGCCCGGTCGATACCGTTCGAAGCGAAGGTCGTCGACATCAGCCGCAGTGGCCCACCACCGGGAAGCGGGATCGAGCATGTTGCAGTTGATCTGGCCGATGCCACGACATGGCCCGGCGTTGCCGCAGAGTTGGGTCACATCGTCGCCCATACCAGCCCGCAGCGGGCGATCTTCGTACATGCCGCCGGGATTCTTCACCCCATCGGGTTCGTGGGCGAGGTAGATGCCGAGGCATACACCAGCAACGTGCTGCTCAACAGTGCGGCAGGCCAGGTGCTGGGGCATGCCTTCATCGCGGCCGTTGCCGATCTCCCCGGTACCCACGATCTGATTCTGCTCACCTCGGGGGCGGCGACCACCCCATACGCAGGCTGGTCGGCCTATGGAGCAGGCAAGGCCGCGTTGAACCAGTGGGTGCGCACGGTCGGCGAGGAGCAGCGCATCCGAGGCAACGTTCGTGTAGCTGCCATCGCCCCCGGGGTCGTGGCGACGGCCATGCAGGAACAGATCAGAGCTGTCGACCCACGTGACTTTCCCATGGTCGAGCGGTTCCGGCGGTTGCACACCGAGGGAGACCTGGCGGCCGCGGATGATGTGGCGTTGCGATTCTGGGATGCCGTCGCACGCGGGATCGACCAGGGTGCGGTCATCGATCTACGCCACCACTGATTGGAACCTTCCCGGGCACCGCCGGCGTCACATCGCCGAAAAGCACACAGGCGCAACGAGCGCCCGAGAGAAGGACACGCAGAATGCAGACTCGCACCCGTGATCGCATCGATCACCGACCCGACGCCGCCGGCGGCGACGGGCGCACCGGATGGAAGGTGGGCGTCGCGCTCGCCGCCGGTATCGCCATCATCGCTGCAGCAGCCGTGGCGTTGTGGCCGGCAGGATCCGAACCCGACCCGGTGCAGCCGCTCGAGCTGAGTCTTGGTGAATCGGGTGCGCTGGCTTCTTGCCTCGCTTTCGATGTAGCCGTGCTGGCCGACATGCCGGTTGCGTTCCTCGGGACTGCCACGGCGGTTGAAGGCTCACAGGCCACGCTCACGGTGGACCGGTGGTTCAAGGGTGGTGGCGACGCGGGGAGTGTCACGCTCGTTGCCGAGCACACGAGCCCGGCTCTCATCGCCGGCTTCGACATCACCGCGGGCGAACAGTATCTGATCAGCGCCAGCAACGGCCAGGTGAACTACTGCGGCTACAGCGGGCCGGCGACACCGGAGTTGCTCACCGGCTACACCGCAGCGTTCGGCGGCTGACCGCCCAAGGACTCGGGTCGCGGTTCGTCACCGCGACCCGATCTCACGCTCGAGGGCGCGCCGCACCGCAGCGGCGGCATCGACCTGCTGCGAAACCCATGTGGCGACCAGACCGAGATAACCGGGCACGAAGTCCCCATCCGCCTGAATGCGATGGTCCCCTCCGGGAAACACCACGACTGCGGCGAGCGGGTTTCCGGCACGCTCCAGTGCCATCCCGGTGTCCTGAGCGCTCTGCCACGCCGGAACCAGCACATCTCTTCCTCCGTAGATGGCGAGAAACGGGCAACTGATCCTGACCAGCGCCTCCATGGGCTGGTACGCCTCCTGGACGAAGCGGGTGGTGAGCGCCCAGTCCCGCTCGTCGTCGATCGTCGCATAGCCGTACCACGGGCGGGCTGCGGCTCGCGCTGCAAGCTCCGCCACCTCTTCATACGGCGCTCCTCGCCGCGCTGCCGCATGTGCGTGGCGGACGAAGTCGAGCGCGGCGGCGATGTGCGCCTCGGGATGGCCCGACGCCCGCATGGAATGCTCGCATCCGTGGAGATCCTGCGAGACCACGTCGATGGATGGAGCCGAGTTGGCCACGGCGAAGGCGAGGTCGGGCCGACGACTCGCCACGATCTGCGTCACCCAGCCGCCCTGACTCTGTCCCCACACCCCGACACGAGCCCCGTCGATCGCCGGTGACGTGAGAAGTTGCGCAAGGGCTGCCAGGGCCTGGTCGGCGCGGTCGTGGAGTGCATGATCCCTCCAATCCCCCGTGGATGCTCCACACCCGGGTTTGTCGAAGGAGTAGACGGCCAGATCGCAGGCGAGAAAAGCCTCACGGTGCGGTGGGAAGTAACCGCCCCCGTCGCGGTCGGCCGGGCCCGACCCTTGCATCATCACGACGGCGGGATGAGGACCATCCCCGCCGGGCAGGTGCAGGGTGCCGCTCAGCCGTTCGCCGCGCCACTCGAACGAGACGTCGATTGCTTGCCGGATCATGGCCGTGTGGCCACACCGCGGGTGCGGGCGGCCGCTCTCAGCCGGCGGGCAGTCGGCATGGGTTGCTCACGCGGTGCGAAGCCATGCACCTCCCCAATTGCGACGGTCGGGATCCGCGATTCAGAGCTTGCCGCCGGCCTCGGCGCGTTCAACGAGGCGCCGTACGTTCTCGATCGAGCCGCAATCGCTGTCCAGCTGCCGCTGCCGCTCTTCCATGAAGGCACGACCCAACTCCCGGCGCACGTCTGCGGAGACGTCGGTGCGGGCCGGATTGAGCACCGTGCGTTCCTCCTCGTCCATGTGGTGGGCGAGCTCCCTGGTGAGCTGCTCCACGGCATGCCCGAACGCGTCGGCATCGGGATCACTCACCTCGAGCACCGCCAGCAGTGCATCGTGGCCCTCGGCGTGCTCCTCCTCGGAGTGCTCCACTTCCTCCTGATCGACAGCGTCCTTCCGCCGCAACTCTGGGTATACCACCTTCTCTTCCGCCTCAGCATGCGCCACCAGGACGGCGGCCAGCTCGACGAGGGCTGCCGCGCGGTCGGCCTCGACGTTGCGGATGTCGCGGAGGAGCGACTCGAACTTCCGATGATCCTGCAAGATGAGATCGACGACGTCGCCGGCCACACTTGGTCCTTTCCCGTGCGCTGCGTGAGCTGTACCCCGTGGCCCAGGTTCTCACACCCGCAGCGACGGTAGCTTGCCGGCTCGGGGTTTCACATGGGGAGCGCAAACAGCGCGACCACGGCGGTCAGGTTGAAGCCCATGTGAATCGGGACTGCACGGCTCAAGTCGCGATCGCGGATGGTGAACCAGCCGAGCACGATTCCGGCGGTAACGAGTCCGGGCAGCGCCCACGCGTTGGCGTCACCCAGGTGAATGGCGGCAAACGCCAGGGCCGAGATCATGACGGCGGCCGCTGCGGGAAGCGAGAGGTAGAGACGCGACAGCAACACGCCGCGAAACATGATCTCCTCGATGATCGGTGCCAGCACGACGATCAGAAAACCGATGAGGATCTGCGACGCCACGGTGTGGGCGTCGACCAGCTCCTGCGTGACCGCCTGGGTGGCCCGACCAAGTGGTGTCAACGCTGCGGTGATGGCGACGACGAGGATCTGCAGACCGAGACCGATGAAGATCCCGCTGAGACGGAAGGGCACGAGCCGTAACCCGAAGTCGTTGGCCCAATTGGCCGTCCCGTGGCGCACCGAGAGGTAGAGGAGATAACCGGCTGCGCCCGTCGACTGCGCCAGCAGAAGGATCGCAACATCCGCAGTGGAGAGCGCAGTGAGATCCGGCGGATTCCCCGCGGCGATCGCATCGACGTCGATGATCCGAATCACCACGATGGCTCCACCCACCATCGCACCGATGATCCACCACATGAAGAGCAGCGCAAACTGCCCGAACGTCCACCTCGGTCTGGCCTGCATTCCCCCACCCGCTCATCACCGTGGCCGCACCGGCACGATGCATCTCCGACAAGCATCGCTCGATCGGCCGTTGTCCTACCCGAGCCCAGTCCCTCCACCGGGCCCGCTGCCTCGATGCTACCGGGATGGCCTCGTCGTCGAGACGCATCGCGGCCCGTTGCGTGACACCGGCGCCAGCCGTGTCCTTTCAGCTGCCGTTCTCCGGCGGATAGCCAAGCTTCGTACCACGCCGAGAACGACAGACGTTCGGCGAAGACCATCTCTTCGACCGTCTCTGAGGACGGCTTGGTCGGGTCATGGAGGTGGCCGGTCTCAAGGCCCGCCCGCGAGCTTCGAATGGTAGGTTGCGAACGCTGCCGGCCCGTTCCGAGTTGGAGGCCGCCGATGCACATCATCCTGGTTCCCGGCCTGTGGCTCGATGCGGCGAGCTGGCACCAAGTGGCCACCGTCGTCGAGAACGAGGGCCATCGCCCCCATCCGCTGACCCTCCCCGGTATGCACTCGACCGATGCCGACCGATCCCAGGTGACGCTCGACGATGTCGTCGGCGCGGTGGTGAGCGAGATCGACGCCTGCGACCCGGCAGACGGTGCGGTGCTCCTCGTCGGCCATTCGGCAGGCGCCGCTGTGGCGCACGCCGCCCTCGATGCACGTCCGGAGCGGGTTGCCCGCGTCGTCTATGTCGGCGGGTTTGCGGCCGCAGACGGTCATCCGATCGTTGCAGGCTTCCCCACGGATGGAGGCGATCTGCTTCTTCCGAGTTGGGACGATTTCGACGAGGCCGATCTGCGAGATCTGGACGCCGAGGCGCGTACGGCCTTTCGCAGCCGGGCCATTCCCTCACCCGCGAGTCTCACCACCGAGCCGGTGCGGTTGGAGGACGATCGTCGCTACGGCGTTCCAGCAACCGTGGTGTGCACCGAATTCACCGCAGAGATGTTGCAGGGGTGGCTCGAGCGAGACCTGGAGCCGGTCCGCGAGCTGGCCCGGATGCGCCACGTCGAGTACGTTGCCGTGCCCACCGGCCATTGGCCCCAGCTCACCAGACCGGAGGAGCTCGGCCTCGTTCTCGCACAGCGAGCATATGAGCCCTACGTCGACGAGTTCGGTCGAATGCATCCGCCGAGTGACGCTGCCGAGACTCCCACAACGCTGGGATTCCTCGAGTACCAGCGAGCCACACTCGAGTGGAAGGCGCACGGTCTCGATGCTTCAGGACTGAGCACTCGCATCGCCGAGTCGGAGTTGTCGCTAGGCGGATTGCTCAAGCACATGGCGTACGTGGAGGACTCCTGGTTCTCTCGGTGGCTGCACAACCGGGAGCTGTCGCCACCGTGGAACACGGTCGACTGGTCCGCCGATCGCGACTGGGAGTTCCACTCCGCAGGCGACGATGCCCCCGAGGAGCTGCGTCGGCTGTGGCGGACGGCGGTGGGACGGTCCCGCGCCCTGGTGGCCGACGCCATTGCCGCTGGAGGGCTCGACCGGCGGGCGTTGCGCACCGCAGACGATGGGGAGACCGTCAATCTGCGGTGGATCCTCACCCACATGATCGAGGAGTACGCCCGCCACAACGGCCACGCCGATCTACTGCGCGAAGCAATCGACGGCGAAACCGGCGAATAGCGTCCCGGCCAGACCGCAGGACACCGGTCTCGACGACAAATGAGTCGAGCGACCCAGGCCCGGCAGCGACACCGCCCCCTACACTTGCAAGCCATGGGGAGGTCCGGATCCCACCCGGGCCCGAATGAAGGGGGTTGTGGTGCTTCAGCCACGACGCGGCTTCCGCCGCTTCTTTGCGCTCTTCGGCGCACTCGCACTCGTACTGTCCATCCAGACCGCGGCCTTTGCCGACGGTACGGAGACGTTGGGTCCACCATCGATTCCGATCGCCGGCGGATCTGGGTTCGCCTCCGGCGGCGTGGGGATGGAGCTCGTTGCGTCGGGTTCCTTCGACGTCGTCGTGCCGGCCGGGGCCACCGTCCAGCAGGTGTTGCTCTATTGGGAAGGCTTCTCGCTGACCAATGATGCTGGTGATCCCACCGTCTCGGTCAACGGCAACGCGGTCACCGGCACGCTCATCGGTGGTCCGACTCGGTTCTTCACCCAGGCGTTCAGCACCACCTATCGGGCCGACATCACCGGGCTGGGATTGGTGAGCCCCGGCACGTCCACGCTCACGATCTCGGACATGAACTACAGCCGCAACAACAACGGCGCCGGTGCCATCGTGGTCTACGACGATGGAACCGCCGCCGATCTGCAGTTGCGAGATGGAAACGACCTGGCGTTCATCAATTTCGATCCCACCCTCGATACGACGGTCCCGCAGACGTTCGGCTTCGCCGCCGAGGGTGTCGACCGGACGGCGACGCTGACGTTGTTCGCCAGCTCGGTGACCATCGACGAGGTCCGACCCAACTCTGTGGAGATCTCGATCGATGGCGGTCCGCCGATCGTGATCGACACCCCGTTCCAGAGCACCCAGGGCGCAGAGTTCGACGTCTTCGTAGTCGATGTGACGATCCCGGCCGGTGCGACGTCGTTGACAGTTCAGGCGCTGTCCAATGACCCGTCGCCGAGTGGGGAACCGCGTCCCGATCTGCCCGCCTCGTTCGTGTGGCTCGGTGCCGGTCTCTCGGTGCCGGTCACCCCGCCGGACGGTGGTGGCGAAGGGTGCACCCCGGGGTACTGGAAGCAGGAGCACCACTTCGACTCGTGGCTCGGCTACTCCCCGGGCGACAACTTCGGGACGACCTTCGGTGTCGCCCCGACCACCAACTGGACGCTGTTGACGGCGCTCCAAGCGAAGGGAGGCGGCGAGAAAGCGTTGGCCCGCCACGCCGTGGCGGCCTTGCTCAACGCATCGAGCTCGGTCGACTACCTCTATTCGGCGGCTGAGGTCACGGCGTTGGTGCAAGGTGCCTATGCCAGTGGTGACTTCGAGGGTGTGAAGAACCTGCTCGAGTCACAGAACGAGCTGGGCTGCCCGCTCAACTGACGCCGGGCAACGAACGGAACGACGAGGGGTCGGGTGCACGCATCCGGCCCCTCTCGGCGTGCGGTTCCGGGGTGGCGAGATTCGTCGCTCGGCCGCGGCGCCGTTCACGCGTCGGCGGCAAGTTCCTCGAACAGGGTGATCTGGAGACCGGCCGGCGCCTCGAGGCGGGAGTTGCGTGACATCCACGGCGTCTCCGTGGGTGCGGCGACGAGCTCGGCTCCAGCCTGCACCAAATCGTCGGTGGTCCTCGCTACGTCATCGACTTCGAAGGCCACCCGGATCCGACGGCTCACCTGACGGCCGACCTCCAGCTCGTCGATGAGGCGACGCTGTGCCGGGTTGATGATCTCCAGAGTCGCTCGTCCCGCTTGGAGCGCCACGACTCGGGCGCCCCCCTCGCTGTCGACGGCGAACTCCTCGGGCATGGCAAGGACTTCCCGGTAGAAGCCAACGGCCGCATCGAAGTCGTCGGTCTCCACGACGAGTCGCAACTGTCGTACCACCGCTCCGCCGGAATCAGTGCTCATCGTCCGCTCCGTTCTCTCTCATGTCTGCGGTTGCCAGCTCCCTGGGCGGCGGCGTCTTCGCTCCGGGCCGCTCCCTGCTCGTCACCGGGGTTCTGGTTGTGTGTCGCCGGCGTCGAGCGGGATCGAGCCATCGGTGGCGTGCAGGTCGTCGTGCACCGCAAGCAACGCTTCCCACTCCGGCTGTTCGTCGGGATCCACGGCTACGAGGTGCCGGGTCGTCGGTCCGCCGGTGCGGTCGAATTGCGACGCACGGCGGATCACGTCGACGGCCGCGGCGTCGATCCGTTGATGCTGACGAATGTGGTCCTCCCACGATGCGAGCACCATGAATTCAGACATCCGGTGCGGGTCTTCGACATTGCGATAGAGACGCCACCGGTAGGCCCCCGTGCGAAGCCGGATGGTGCGCAGCTCGTGCATGACATCGAGAAACTCGGCCAGCTCTTCGTGGCGAATGAGCCAGGTGTTGATCACCATGACCGGTCCGCCGCGGAATCGTTCCGTGTGCGGCTGCGTGGTCCACTCAGGCGGTGGTGCCACCGGAGCGCTGTCGCCGAGGCGAGGGATTCCCACCGATGCAACAGTGGCGCCGAGCACAACGGTTCCCACCGACATCACCGCCACTGCCTCGGCCGCCCCGATCACATCGCCGACGGCGCCCCCGATGATCGATCCGATCGGGAGAAAGCCGACAAAAGCCAGCGTGTAGAGACTCATGGCCCGGCCCCGCACCCACTGCGGAGTCATGAGCTGCACCGTGGCGTTGAGGGTCGAGAGTGACCAGACCCAGCAGACGCCGGCCAGGAGCAGCGCAGCGAAGGTCAACGGGGCAGAGCGGGACACACCCGCCACGATCCCGGCCAAGCCGAACACGATGATCGCCCCGGGAACCATCGAGCGGCCGAGCCGATCCAAGACCGCCCGACGGCTGAATGCCCCCACCAGGGCTCCGACACCCATGGCTCCCAGCAGATAGCCGAAGAGTGACGCATTGCCGCCCAACGCATCAGCGGTGACGTTGGGGAGCAACGACTGCAAGGTTGCACTCGTGACCGCAAAGCCGGCCGCCACCGCAAGTAGGCGGCGGAACGGTGGAGTATGCCGGGCATACCTGAGGCCGACGGCGATGGCATTGCCGATCGTGTCGTCGTCCAGGTCGTCCGGATGCGCCGGGCGGAACCCGGCGACGACTGCGATCACCCCGAGGAAGGACACGGCGTTGAGAGTAAAAGCGAGCCCGGGACCGCTGGTGGCGACGATCAGCCCACCGAGTGCCGGACCGATCGCCCGAGCAACGTTGAAGGCAACGGAGTTGAGCGCCACCGCATCGGCGACCATCCCACGAGGCACGAGATCGGGGACCATTGCCTGCCACGACGGCTGGTTCAATGCCAGCCCGACACCGAGCACGAGACCCAGGCCGAGGAGGAGACCGGGGCTGATCGCCTCGGTGTACCACGCGGCCGCCATGGCCGTCGCCGCCACTCCCATGATCGACTGAGCGACGAGCAAGACTCGTCGCCGGTCGACGAGGTCGGCGACGGCACCGGCGGGAAGAGCGAGGAAGAGCAGCGGTAGCGTCGACGATGCGGCCATGAGACCCACCCAGAGCGGTGAACCGGTCAGCTCCAACATGGCCCACGAAGCAGCGACGGCGTGCAAGAACGTACCGACGTTGGAGAACACCGACGCGGTCCACAAGGCGCGAAAGCGCCGCACGCGGAGCGGTTCGATCGATGAGCGCATCGTCATGTCGGTCCCTACTCGAGTCGGGCCAACCATAGGGTTCAGCTGGTACGGCTCAGCCGCCCCACAGCGGCCCGGGGTCTGCAGGTCATAGCATGTGCGGCTGCGGTATGGACGTATGCCTCTACCCCTTTGCATGGCCACTCGCGAGGCTGGCGACAGAGAGAGCACAGGAGAGGAGGTGACATGAGCGACATGCACGGTCCTCGCGATGCCGCGTTGAAGCGGGTCAAAGCCAAGCGGGACTTCAGGAACCACCTGTCGGTCTATCTCATCGTGAACGGCATGCTGGTCTTGATCTGGGCACTGTCGGGTGGCGGGTACTTCTGGCCGATCTGGCCGATCGCAGGCTGGGGCGTCGGGATCGCAATCAACGCATGGGCGGTGTACTTCGAGCGGCCCATCAGCGAAGAAGAGATCCAGAGAGAGATGAAGCGGATCGCCTGAAGGACGCCGGTAGTGGCCGTGTGAATGAGGCGTCCTCCGTCCGTTCGTGCTGGTTGCGTCGTGGAGCCCCACGCAGACCACCACGTCACTCGTGTAGGTTCGGACCAGAGCGAGGCGGAGAGAAAAGGGGGCTCCTCTATGTCCACGTCCAAACGACTTGCGGTGATGGCCGCGTTCACGGCCATCTTGCTCGCACTGTCACCGGTTGGTTCGGCGGGTGCCGGGCACGACGAAGACCCCAGAACCAAGAACTTGCATCCGGTGGGTCACATTGAAGAGCCTGCCAGCTTGTTCTTCGGCCCACAGAGCATCCATACCGATATTGCCTTCTGGGGCAAGTATGCGTTCCAGGGCAACTGGCAGGGGTTCAACATCCGCGACATATCGGCGCCGGGTAACCCGAAGCACGTCTCGTTCACGAGCTGCAACGGCAACCAAGGTGACGTCGTCGTGTGGGACACCATATTGGTGCGTTCCTGGAACTCGCCGGCCACCGGTACCCAGGACTGCGACGGGTTTACGGTTCCGGCCGGTTTCGAGGGTGTCCACATCTTCGACATCAGCGATCTGAGCGATCCTGAGCTGGTCGGGGCCGTTGCAACCGCGTGTGGGTCGCATACGGCGACGGGCGTGCCGGATCTGGAGAACAACCGGCTGCTCATCTACAACAGCTCGTCGGGTAGTGCGTGTCCCGGTATCGATGTCATCGAGGTCCCGCTCGAGAATCCGGCCGCTGCTGAATATGTGCGCTTCGTCGACGCCGGGGGTCGTGATTGCCACGACACCGGTGTGATTCTCGGTGACGCCATGAAGGCGGCCTGCGCCGGCGACGACGGTTTCAGTGTGTTCGATATCAGCGGCGAGCTCGACGACCCCGACCTCCTCTATTCGCGTGAGGTCGACGGCGTCGGTATCGGGCACTCGGCCATCTTCACTTGGGACGGCGAGGTCATCGTGTTTGGACACGAGCCCGGTGGGGGCGTGGCTCCGTTCTGCCTGGAGACGACCGACGACATCGACAAGTCGGCGTTGTTCTTCGACACAGACACGGGTGCCCTCCTCGGTATGTGGACGCTTCCTCGACCGCAGTCGGCGACCGAGAATTGCACCGTTCACAACTACAACATCGTGCCGATGCCGAACGGGAGCTACATCCTCGTCAGCGGGAACTATCAGTCGGGCACGAGCGTCGTCGACTTCACCGACCCGGCGAATCCGGTCGAGCTGGCCTACTCGGATCCTCCGCCGATCGTTCCCACCGACCTCGGTGGCGCGTGGTCCAGCTACTGGTACAACAACTTCATCTACGAGACGAACATCACCGAGGGACTCAACGTCTTCCGCTTCAGCGGAAAAGCAACGGCGGGCGCCCTCAAGCTCGATCATCTGAATCCGCAGACGACCGAGTTCACGATTCCGTAGCCAAGCAGCGACGCAGATTGGAGGTGGGTGTGCGCACCCACCTCCAGTCTCGTCTGGGCTCGGGATCGCGTCCGCAATGCGGCCCCAAAAGGGCAGCCCATCGGCCACGGTCACCGGCTTGGGCGTCGACTCGCCGGAAGGCACGCGGCGATCTTCTTGGAAGGCCCATGGTTTGGGGAAAACTGCGTATCACCGGTAGGAGCCGCTCGTCTTATGGGCGGCGAGACGTGTCGGATGTTTGGCTGCGATCGCTTTGCACAGCGAGCCTGATTGGCCTCGCAACGCGATATCCATGCCACAGTCACGCCGACCGTGGTATAGCTTCATACAGGACGAGGGGTAAGGCGTGAGTTGCGATCTCAACGGCCACGCTGACGGTCTGGGCACGGCGGGAAACTCCCGGTCGGCCGGGGACCCAGGTGGGGAGGGTCAGTGAGCGGCTTCGCCTTCATTGTCGTATACCTGTCCGTGAGCCTCGTTGCCGCTGTGGTGTGGCTGGCGCTCCGACTGCAGCGCCAGCGGCAGCACGTTGACTCCCCATTGACGGCCCCTGATCCCGCCTCGGAACACCCATTCCTCTTGGGGTTCGTCAGTCCTTATGGAGGATCTCTGCTCGTTGGAGCTGTGGTGACACTGCTCGGAGTCGGCATGCAGCTGGCGGCCCCATGGCCGCTGCTGCTGGTGGTCGACAACGGGATTCTGGGCGAGCCGCTGCCGGACTTCCTGGCGATACTCGAAGACGCTTCGGCGACGGCGCTGATCGCCATCGGGGCGGGCACAACCGTCGTCCTCGTTGCCCTGGGTTCGGGCCTCGTCTACCTCGCCACGCACCTCAACGGCACGGTCCGGACCAAGATCGAAACCGATATCAGCATTGCGACATTCATCCGCTTCCAGCAGGCGGCTGCCGCCAATCCCGAGACCTACGCCAAACGTGATGTGCTCGCCAGGCTCGAGCGCGATCTCCGTAGCGTGAAGGACATGTTCGCAGCGTGGTTCGGGTCGATCTTGCCGGAGATGCCGACAGTCATCGGTGTGATCGTCGTGATGGTGTTCGTGGACCCGGTGTTCGCCCTCGCCGCGCTTACGGTCGTACCCGTGCTGGCGTGGTGGATACGCAAAGCACGGCGCACGACGAGTCGTGCGGACACACCCAAAGCGCCGAGCGTCGAGGTCCTCGTCGCCACCGGTACGGCGGCCGTCATCTACCTCGCAGCAACGCGGGTGCTGAGCGATGCCATCAGCATGGGCATGCTCATCGTCCTGCTTGCGTACACGGCGCAGTTGTACGCCCCGCTGGGCGATCTCGCCATCTCCGTGGTGACCATGGCTCGTGGTGCCGGCCGCAGTCTGCTCACCGAAATGTTTGCATCCGCTGACCAGATCGTGGACAGCCCGGATGCCATCGAGGCACCGGCAGGGTCGATCTCGCTGCGCATCCACGACGTTGCGTTCGGCTATGACAACACCTGGCCGCTACTGCGCGATGTCAACTGCAACGTGGCTCCCAGCGAAGTGGTCTGCATCGTCGGTTCGAGCGGAGCCATCAGGTCGAGTCTGCTCTCCCTGCTTCTGAGGCTCCACGACCCGGCAACGGGCGGCATCGAGATGGGTGGTATCGACATCCGTCATCTGCAGCGGGCATCGATGCGGTCTCGCATCTCTCTCGTGCCACAGGAACCGGGCGTCATCGACGGAACGATCGCCGACAACATCGCATTTGGCAGGCCCCAGGCGACGCCCGAGGAAGTTGCGGCCGCCGCCAGGCTGGCGATGGCGGACGAGTTCATCGACGCCTTTCCGGTTGGTTATGAGACGATCGTCGGCGAGCAGGGTGCAGTGCTGACCGGTGGTCAGCGGTACAAGCTGGCCCTGGCACGGACGCTCATCCACTCGGCACCGATCCTCGTCTTGGATGAGCCGACGGCGGGTCTCGATCCTGTCTCCACCGCTCAGGTATGGCGGGCCGTGAGATCGGTGGCGGCGACGCACGCCGTCCTCGTGCTGACCGATGACCTCGAGATCGCCCGGCGCGCCGACCGCACGTACGTCCTCGACAAAGGCGCCACCGTGGAAAGCGGCGATCACGACACCCTGCTTGGCCGGGCCGGGCGGTACTCGGCGCTGTGGTCGGCCGCCGGTGAGCCGCCCGCGGACGTGCTCCCGGTCGACGAGCCGAGCCTCCCGAGCCTGGAGACGGCAGTCGACGAGAGTGCTGCGGTCCCCGACGTGGTGGTGTCGGCACCTTCGGACGCTTCTGCGTGGCCGGCCGCCGAGCAGGTCCTCGGCGATGTCTTGGCGGAGATCCTCGGGGTGGAGCGGGTGGCGGCGGACAGCCACTTCTTCGAGGATCTCGGCGCCGATTCGATGGTCATGGCGCGGTATTGCGCTCGGCTCCGCAAACAGACAGATCTGGCATCTGTTTCGATGAAGCAGGTATATGAGCACCCCACGATCAGCAGTCTGGCTGCAGCGATCACCGATGCCGGCCCCTCCGCCGAGGTACCGCCGGCACCGACCGTTGCCACCGCACACCTGCAGCTACCGCCACCGGTCGGTTCGTTTGGGTACGCCGTTTGCGGGTTCCTGCAGGTGTTGGTCCTGCTCGGGTACCTCGCTCTCCTCGCCTTCGCCCTGTCTGAAGCTGCCGCCTGGATCGCTGCTGGGTCGAGCTTCGCCGAGAATCTGCTCCGTTCGGCCGCGGTGGGCAATGGAACCGTCGTTGGAGTGGTCACCTGGCCCATCGTGGTGAAGTGGGCGCTCATCGGTCGCTGGAAGCCGCAGCAGATTCGGGTGTGGAGTCTTGCGTATGTGCGCTTCTGGGTCGTGAAGACGTTCGTGACGCTGAATCCGATCGCCCTGTTCGCCGGCACGCCCATCTACAACCTCTACCTCCGGGCGCTGGGAGCGACGATCGAGCGCAATGTGGTGATCCTGTCGCGACGAGTGCCGGTGTGCTCCGATCTGCTGACCATCGGCGCCAGAACGGTCATTCGCAAAGACTCACTGCTCAACTGCTATCGCGCACATTCCGGTCTGATCGAGACGGGGCGGGTGACCGTGGGACGGGATGTGTACGTCGGTGAGCTGACCGTGCTCGACATCGACACCACGATGGGAGATGGAGCGCAGCTCGGCCATTCCTCATCGCTGCTCGCCGGCCAGTCGATTCCGCCCGGCGAACACCGCTGCGGGTCTCCTGCCGTGGTACGAACGGCCGTTGACTATCGAGCAGTTGCCCCGGCCAGGATCACGCCGCTGCGAAAGCTGGTCTTCTCCGGCGCTCAGTTGGTGAACTGGTTGGTGGGCTCTTCCCTCGTCTTCGGCCTCTTCTTCGTGCTGGGTTCGGCACTCGCCGATCGTGCCTACTTCGCCACGGGGAATTCGGCGGTCTCCTCGCCGCTGTTCTACACCGACGCTTTTCTCATAGCCGGGGCGCTGTTGTTCGTCATCATCGTCGTGCGCCTGGTCTTCGTTGCCACGGTTCCGCGTGTCCTCAACCTCGCCATCGAGCCGGGCCGGGTGTATCCCCTCTACGGCGTCCATCACCTCCTGCACCGCGGTATCACGCGCCTGACCAACGTGACGTTCTTCACACATCTCTTCGGCGACAGCTCCTACATCGTCACGTACCTGCGCTGGCTGGGATACGACCTCTCCGAGTCGGTCGTGCAAACCGGGTCGAACTTCGGCTCAGCCGTGAAGCACGACAGCCCCTATCTGGTCTCCATCGGTCGTGGGACCATGATCGCCGACGGGTTGTCGTTGCTGAATGCGGACTACTCGAACACGTCCTTCCGGCTGTCACAGGTCACGGTCGGCGCCGACAATTTTCTCGGGAACCAGGTGATCTATCCGGCGCAGGGCCGAACGGGCGCCAATTGTCTGCTTGCCACGAAAGTCATGGTTCCCGTCGACGGTGACGTGCGGGAGAACGTGGGGCTACTGGGTGCGCCGAGTTTCGAGATACCTCGATCTGTGCTGCGCGACAGCGGGCTGAACCACCCGCAGACGGAGGCCGAGCGCGACCGCAGGCTCGCCGCAAAGAACAGGCACAATCTCGTGACCATTGCCCTTTTCTTGGCGGGGGAGTGGGTCTTTTTCTTCGCCTCGGTGCTGGTTGGCCTGACAGCCGTGATGCTGTCTCCAAGGCTGGGTCCTCTTGGTCCGCTTGCTCTTGCGCTCGCCGCTCTGCTGATACTCGTCTCCCGAGTTCTCTACCAGACGCTGCTCGAACGCACCGCCACATCGTTCCGAACGCTGTCACCGCTGCAGTGCTCCATCTACGACCGGGCGTTCTGGTCTCACGAGCGGTATTGGAAGTTGGCGGTCCGCAACATCCATCTGGCGATCTTCGCCGGCACACCGTTGAAGACGCTGTTCTGGCGATTGATGGGGGCGAAGATCGGCAGGCGAGTCTTCGACGACGGCGCCGTCATCACCGAGCGGACCATGGTCACCATTGGTGACCACACCACCCTCAATGCCGGAAGTGTCGTGCAGTCTCACTCGCAGGAAGACGGCGGCTTCAAACGCGATCGGATCGTGATCGGGGCCGGATGCACGATCGGGGCCAACGCGCTCGTTCACTACGGGGCGACCGTGGGCGACGGGGCGCAGCTCGCTCCCGGCGCCTTCCTCATGAAGGGTGCGGAGGTCCCGGCCGACACCCGCTGGCAGCACAACCCGGCACAGCAGGTCGATGGCGACGAGTTCGTCCACGCTGCGATGCGGGTGGCGAAGCGAATTCGGAGTCTGGGAGACAGCGTGAGCGACGAGATGGAAGTCAAGCAGTTGGCGTAGCGCCGGGCGTGGCGGAGGGGCTATCACATGACACGAACAGAGACGGATCGCAGGTACTGGGCGGCTGTGCTCGGTGCGGGTGGGTTCACGGCGCTGCCTCGCTGGACCGCGGCGCCGGTGCCCGGGTGCGGCGAGCATGTGGTGACGGTTGCCGACGAGATCGCCGCGGCGCTGCACGGCATCGCCGGTGAGCTCGAACTGCCGCTCGGCTCGATTGCGTTGGCCGCACATGCCAGGGTTCTTGCAGCGCTCTCCGGCGAGCCGGACATCGTCACCGGCTTCGTCACGATGGCGGGAGAACCGCCGGTGCCGTGTCGACTGACGACGGACACAGGCTCGTGGCTGTCGCTGCTGGCGGACACCCATCGTGTTGTGACGGAGCTCAGCGCCCATGCGCCGTATCCGGGAGTGGCGCTCGAGCGAGAGTTGGGTGTTGTCGAGCAGCCGTTCGAGACGATCTTCGACCCGACCGGTGGTGCCGCCGATCCGACTGCCCCCACTGTGCTGTCCGTTGGTCTGTTGCCGCGAGACGGGCAGCTTGCCATCGCCATGCGCTATCGCACCGACGTGTTCGACGCCGCAGCGGCAGCGCGGATCGTCGGCTATCACCTCGCCGCCCTGTCGCTCATCGCCGCCGGTGCGAACGCCGACCCCGCTCGGCAGAGTCTGCTGTCGACGGGCGAGCGCCGGTTCCTCATCGAGGGGCTCTGCGGACCGCACCGCACGCTCCCAGAGAAGCGCTTCCACGAGCTGTTCGAAGACCAGGTGCGCATCCGCCCGGACGACATTGCGGCCGTGCTCGGCGATCGTCAGTTGACCTACGAGCGGCTCAACGCCCGCGCCAACGAGCTGGCACGGGCCATGCTGATCCGGGGCCTGGGTCGCGAAGACGTCGTCGCCGTCGTTATGGAGCGCAACCTCGACTGGATGGCTGCGGTCATCGCGATCCTCAAGGCGGGCGGGGTCTACCTGCCCATCGAGCCGCACTTTCCTCCGGAACGCATCGCAGCCATGCTCACCCGTTCCGCATGCAAGCTCGCGCTCACCGAACTCGGCAGCACGACCACACTGGACAAAGCGCTCGCCTCGCTCCCCGAGGTGCGCACGCTGTTCGTGGATGCTGCCCTCGAGGAGGGCCACCCCGCAGATGACGTAGGGATCGAGGTCGCCCCGTCTCAGCTCGCATACATCTACTTCACGTCCGGATCGACGGGCGAACCGAAGGGTGCGATGTGTGAGCACGCAGGAATGCTCAACCACCTCTACGCCAAGATCCAGGATCTGGAGATCGGGGAGGGGCAGGTGGTGGCCCAGGTGGCTCCGCAATGCTTCGACATCTCGCTGTGGCAGCTGGTCGCTGCGCTCCTCGTCGGTGGGCGCACCTTGCTGATCGACCAGGACACCATCCTGGATGTGGAGCGCTTTGTCGACACGATCGTCGCCGGCGAGGTGTCGGTGGTGCAGGTGGTGCCCTCCTATCTCGAGGTCGTTCTGTCCTACCTCGATCAGCACCCGCGCAACATGCCCGATCTGCGCTACGTATCGGTCACTGGTGAGGCGTTGACCAAGGAGCTCGCCGAGCGCTGGTTTGCGGCCATGCCGGGGGTCGGGCTCGTGAATGCCTACGGTTTGACCGAGACTTCGGACGACACCAATCACGAAGTGATGGATCGGCCTCCCGACGGAGACCGAGTTCCCCTCGGCCGTGCCATCCACAACGTGTACGTCTATGTCGTCGACGAGCACCTGGCCCCGGTTCCGCTGGGCGCACCCGGGGAGATCGTCTTCTCGGGAATCTGCGTCGGCCGGGGATACATCAACGATCCCGAGCGCACCCGGCTGGCATACATGAACGATCCGCTGCGCCCGGGGCAGCGGCTTTACCGGAGCGGCGACTACGGCCGGTGGCGGCCCGACGGCAAGCTGGAGTATCTCGGACGACGGGATGCCCAGGTCAAGATTCGTGGCTTCCGGATCGAGATCGGTGATGTCGAGCAGGCGCTACTCCGCGTTCCCGGGGTGCGTAACGGTGCGGTCGTGGTCTGCGAAGGGGCGGACAGGAGCAAACACCTCGTGGCGTTCTACTCGGGTGAGCGTCACATGGGAGCCGAGCGGTTGCATCAGCAGCTGAGTGAGACGCTTCCGGCATACATGGTTCCTGCAGCGTTTCACATGCACGAAGCGCTGCCGCTGACCGGCAACGGCAAGATCGATCGCAAGGCCCTGAGCGCCATCGCTGCACAGCTCGACACGAGCGAGGGGGATGTGCGACCGCCACAGACTGCAACCGAGCATCGTTTGGCCGCAGCGTGGGCCGATGTGCTTGGAGTCCCGGTGGCCCGCATCAGCCGCGACGACGATTTCTTCGATCGCGGGGGAACGTCGCTGTCGGCGGTGCGGCTCGCCATTGCCCTCGACCGCGCGGTGTCGCTGAAGGACATCACCGGGTTCCCAGTCCTGGCCGATCTCGCTGCCCTGGTCGATGGCCGGACGCAGCGCCACGCCGGGTTGCTGCAGCAGCTGTCGCACGAGGGCGACCCCGAACGTGATCTGCTGGTGTGCTTCCCCTATGCAGGCGGGAACGCCGTGAACTTCCAGCCAATGGCCGGGGTGCTGGCATACCACGGGGTGGACGTCCACGCCGTAGAACTACCGGGCCACGACCTGGCTGCGGAGACCGAGCCGTTTGCGGGCTTGGCCGATGTGGTTGATCGAGTTGTCGCCGAGATCACCGACCTCGGCCGGCGGCGCGTGCTGCTGTGGGGCCAATCCTCAGGTGCTGCCCTCGCCATCGCGACAGCGCGGATGCTGACCGAGCGCGGGGCGAATGTGCACCGCGTCTTCCTCGGTGCCCAGCTTCTCGCTGCCGCCGTCGATCACCGCCGGGCTATCGCCGAGGTGAACACGCGGAGCAATGCGGAGATCGCCGCCGAGCTGAGTGGGGAGGGGGGGTACGCGGATGTCGCCGATCTCGATCCGCAGCGCACCGATCACATCGGTGCTGCGTTCAAGCACGATTTCGGTTCCGCCAACGAGTACCTCGCGGCCACGCTCGACAACCCGCCCCTGGAGAAGCTGCCGGTGCCCGTCACCGTGGTCGTAGCCGCCGACGATCCATCGACCGGTGTCCTCCAGGATGATCACGCCGGGTGGGAGCGGCTGGCGGAACACGTCGATCTCTACCTGCTCGACGAAGGTGGCCACTACTTCCCACGCACCCGTCCGGCCGAGACCGCCGCAGCCGTGCTGTGCGGTATCGAGTCTCCATCCCGTCCACTCGCCGCAAACCTATGAGGTACCGACATGTCAATTGACGCGTTCTTGGGGTCGACGCTCCACGTCGACCTGCAGACCGGAAAGCCACCCATGGTGCACACCGACGCCTCCGGCAACGCTCCGGTGTGGGCCGCCGCGCATCGCGATGAGCTGCGCGCCACCCTCGCCGAGCACGGCTCGGTCCTCGTGCGCGGGCTTGGGCTGGGCGAAGTCGCCGCTGTTGGCGCCGTGTTCGGCAGGCTCGCCGATGGTCTCATGTCGGAGAAGGAAGCCTTCGATCCGCGGTCTGTCCATACCGGCGGCGTTCTGGGTGCGTCCAACTGGGCGGCGAACCAAGTGATGTGCTCGCATCATGAGCTGAGTTACCTGTGCGAGGTGCCGAGTCTCATGATGTTTGCCTGTGTCGCCGGACCGGCGGCGGGGGGAGCCACCGGAGTCGTCGACGCCACGACCATGCTCGACGCTCTTCCCGCCAAGCTCACGATGCGTTTCGAGCGCGAGGGCTGGATGCTCGTCCGCAACTACAACGACGAGATGGGGGCGTCCGTCGCCGAGTCGTTTGGCACGGACGACCGGGGCGCCGTCGAAGCCTATTGCCGGGCCAACGCGATCGAGCTCGAATGGCGACCCGATGGGGCTCTGCATACCCGGCAGCGACGCAGCGCCGTCATCCGGCACCCCGTGACCGGGCGACGCTGTTGGTTCAATCAGATCGCATTTCTCAACGAGTGGACCCTGGAACCGGAGGTACGTGAGTACCTGGTAGAGATCTACGGCGCCGAGGGGCTGCCCTTCAACACACGGTATGGCAATGGCGAACCGATCGATGAGGATGTCATACAGACGATCAACGCCGTGTACGAGGCGCACATCGCCCGGGAGCCGTTGCAGGCGGGCGACCTGCTGCTCGTCGACAACATCCGCACCGCTCACAGCAGGGAGCCATACGAGGGTGAGCGCAAGGTACTGGTCGCACTGGCCGACCCCGTGCACATCGCCGACTGTTCACCGACCGTGCCCATCGGGTGCACCAACTGACCATGCACACGAACGGGCGTCGCAACTCGAGGAGGTAACCATGAGGACAGAGTTGCTGAACGAGACATCTCTCTACGTCACCGATTTGGGGGCAGCAGAGCGGTTCTATGAAAACGCCATCGGGTTGGAAGTGTGTCGACGGATGGGCGGCCTGCGGTCCACGCTGCGGCACGACGATTTCACCCTCGTCCTCTTCGAGAGCGAGGGGACTCCGCTCACAACGCTGGAGCCCAGACTGATCTCGATTGGCATCGCGCCTGCGGAGCTCGATCCGTGGCGGGAGCGCCTGCAGCGGCGAGAGGTCCCCATCGAGCGGGAGGTCGCCTGGCCCGACGGAACCCACTCGCTCGTGTGTCGCGATCCGGACGGAAACAGGGTCGAGTTGAAGACCCAGCTGCACCACGAGCTCGGGGTCGCGG